>JALYMB010000202.1 GCA_030773935.1 Actinomycetota bacterium
GGATCCTCGACGAGTCGATCGCGCAGCCGCGGCCGCGGTACTTCGCCTTCATCGGGTCCAGCGGGCTGGAGATCGGCGCCCTCGCCGACCTGCTCGCGCACACCTACGACATCAACCTGGCGGTTGATGCCCGCGCCGCCACCAGGATCGAGGAGCAGGCGGTCCGGTGGGCGGGGGAGTTCGTCGGGTTCCCCGCCGCGACGGGGGCGTTCACCAGCGGCGGCACGATCAGCAACGTGACCGCGCTGGCGGCGGCGCGGGAGCGTGCGCTCCCGGGCTCGCGCACGGAGGGCCTCGGCGCCCACCGGGTGGCCGTGTACTGCTCGGTCGAGGTCCACCATTCCATCACGCGCGCCGTGGAGCTGCTGGGGATCGGCTCGGCGAACCTGCGGGCCCTTCCCATCGACGGGGAACGCCGGATGCAGGTGGACGCCCTTGCCGACGCGATCGAGCGCGACGTGGCCCAGGGCGTCACCCCCATCGCCGTCGTCGCGACGGCAGGCACCACGCTCACCGGCGCGATCGATCCGATCCGCCCGATCGTGGAGGTGTGCGAGTCCCGCAAGGTGTGGGTTCACGTGGACGGCGCGTACGGGCTGCCGGCGGCCGGCGTGGCCTCGGTGGCGCCGCGCTTCGACGGACTGGGCGGCGCGGACTCCGTGAGCGTGGACGGACACAAATGGCTGTACCTGCCGAAGGCCTGCGGCATCGTGCTGGTGCGCGAGGGCGCCGACCTGGCCAACGCGTTCGCCCACGAGGAGGGCTATCTGCCGCACCAGCAGCACGACCTGCACGCCGCTGACATCACGTTGGAGTACTCGCGGCCGTTCCGGGCCCTCAAGCTGTGGCTGGCCTTCCGCGCGCACGGCGCCGAGCAGTTCCGCGCCTCGATCGAGCGCAACCTCGCCCAGGCCCGGTTGCTGTACGACGCGGTCGAGCGCGCCGACGACGTGGAGACGACGGGCCATCCGCCCCAGCTGTCGATCGTGCCGTTCCGTCACCGCCCGCCGGGACTCGAGGACCTGAACGCACACAACCAGGCACTTGCCGAGGCGCTCCAGGCCGACGGCCGTGTCTACCTGTCCTCGGCGTTGATCGACGGAGAAGTGTGGCTCCGTCCCTGCTTCGTGAACTTCCGCACGACCGAGGAGGACGTCCTGGCTCTGCTCGATGTCACGCGCGAGGTCGGAGCGAAACTGGCGGCCCGAGCCTAGGCGTTGATCGCCGTCAGGAACGCCACGCCGACGAGGATCACGATCGCGCCGGTTCGTTGCACGCGGCTCAGCCGCTCGTGGAACATGACGTAGGCGCCGATCGCGGCGACCGCCGCGAATTGCGAAGCCAGGACGGCCGCAACCGCGATCCCGTGGCGGGCTCCGATCGCGTAGGACGCCATGCCCGTGATCTCGCACAGGCCCGCCACGGCCACGAGCGGCGCGGCCTCGCGTGTCAGGCGAAGCTTGCCCCGCACGGCGATCGGCAGGGCGACGAACACGGTGCCCAGCACGCGTGCCGGCAGGATCACCCAGGCCACCGGGAGCAGATCGCTCACGCGGCCCGACGCGTACAGCCCCACGCCGAAAGTGGCCGCCGCTCCGATCGCCATCAGCGTCGCTTTGCCCGGCTGCAGGTGGTCCACCTGATGCTCCTCGGCGGGGTGCGCGGCCAGCACGATCCCGAGGGCGATCAGGATCAGGAGCAGGGCCGTGGGGATGCCGAGCGCCTCGCCGGCGAGGACGGCGAGCAGCGCCGCGATCGCGCCCTCGGTGGAGGCCAACGGCGAGACGATCCCGACCTTGCCGATCCGCAGTGCTTCGTACACGAGCGCCAGACCCGCCACGTTCATCGCCCCGGAGAGCAGGAGCCATTCGCCCACGCCACGGTCGAGGCCGTCGGGAACGCCGGTTGCGAGCGCCGCCGGCAGGGCGATCGCCAGGCCGGTCAGCATCACCCACGACAGCACCGTGCCGGCGCCCAGCATGCGGCTGGAGCGGCTCGAGCACAGGGTCGCCGTACCCCACATCAGTGCAGCGCCCAGACCTCCGAGGATCGCGATCACCGGGGTAGTATGCGGCGGCAATGGTCGGCGACGACGAGCTCCTCCCCGCAGAGCGGAAGGTTCAGGAGACGCTCGGCGACCTCCCGCTCGACTTCGGAGCGATGGCGGTCGTGTCCAACCTGTTCCGGAGCTCCGCCGCGATCCGCCGTCACATGGAGGCGAAGGTCCTCGCGGCCGATCGCCTCTCGTGGACCTCCTTCGTCGTGCTGTGGGTGCTGTGGGTGTGGGGCGACCTGGAGGCGCGAGAGCTCGCCGCCGCCGTCGGCATCAGCCGCCCCACCGGCACCGGCGTGGTGAAGACGCTGGAGGCGCGCGGCTACGTGCGTCGTCGCAAGGGGGCCGCCGACGGCCGCATGGTGATCGTGTCCCTTACGACCCAGGGCCGCCGCAAGATCGAGCAGCTGTTCCCGCGGTTCAACGCCGAGGAGGTCACGGTCACCGATCACCTCGGCACCGATCAGCAGGAGGCGTTGGCGTCGATGCTCCGGTCGATGCTGCGCAGAGTGGGCGCCGGCGGCAAGCCCGAGCCCGACTGATCGCATCACTCGTCCCGACTGATCGCATCGCTCGTATTGACCGTTCGACGCCCGCGACCATAGGGTGACTGGGTACGCAACCATCAGAGGGATGCAGGGGGAGGGATTCCTTATGAGACGGCTGATGGCTCTCCTGACCACCACGGCGATGACGCTGCTGGGACTCGTCGGGATCGCTGGACCGGTTCACGCGAGCACGCCCGGCGAGAACGGTCGGATCGTCTTCCACGCAGACACCGGCTCCGGGTTCCAGCTCTACGTCATCAAACCTGACGGGACGGGTCTGCGTCAGCTCACCGACGTGAACGGCGAGGCTTCACAGGCCGACTGGTCGCCGGACGGCCGCCGGATCGCGTTTGGGCTCGAGGATGAGACGCACGCCGGCATCGTGATCATGGACGCCGACGGCAGCCACATGCACGCCCTGACGTCGCGCGGCTACCGTGCTCAGCCTGCCTTCACCCCGGACGGACACCACCTCGTGTACGAGTGCGACTGTCACCCGCAGGGCATCTTCATCATGCGTGACGACGGAACCCACCGACGGCGGCTGTCGACGAACCCGTTCCCCGACGAGGGCGACAGTGATGCGAACGTCTCCCCGGACGGGCAGACGATCACGTTCGTCCGGCACAAGATCGACGGGGAACTGCAGGCCCTGTACGCGGTGAACAGGGACGGCAGCCACCTGCGAAAGCTCGTGCCGTACCGGTACGAGGTGGCCATCAAGCACGATTGGGCGCCCGACGGGCAGCGCATCGTGATCACGACCGACGCCGACTATCCCGACGGTCGGTCCCCGAACGTGGCGACGATCAGGCCCGACGGCTCCGATCTCCGGATGTTGACGAGCTACAGCGGCGGGGCGGTTGGAGCCTTCGCTGGCTCCTACTCCCCGAACGGACAGTGGATCGTCTTCCGCGTCGAGAACCTGGCCCTCGAGAGCTTCCGGCTCTTCAAGATGCGTCCGGACGGCAGCAATCGAACCCTGATCGCGAGGCTGCCGTTCGCGCCGCGCGGGAACGACTGGGGGCCGCATCCCTAACCATCTGACCGCAACGACCAACGGTAGCCCCCAGCCGATGTCGACCGGGGATCGAGCCCTCAAGCAAGAGGAGGCTCTCGCGCCCTCCACCCGTTCCCCGCTCCGAGCCGTCCTGTGTCTGCTGGTGGCGGCGGTCGTCCTCCTTCCTCCGCTGCCCGCCCATGCCGCGACCATCACCGCCCGGCCGGTCGCCACAGGCCTGGACTTCCCCGCGGCGTTCGCGTTCGCGCCGGACGGGCGGATCTTCTACGTGGAGCGAACCACCGGTGAGGTCCGGATCTTGGACGGATCGACCGACTCCCTGTTCTTCACCGTCTCCGGCACCCGGTCGCTCGTGGGCGTGGCCCTGCACCCGAACTACCCCTCGACCCCCTACGTGTACGTGTGGGGCAGGCGGGTCCTTTCCGGGGCGAAGAAGGATCAGCTCCTGCGGATCACGGACTCGGGAGGAACCGGAACCTCGATGAAGGTCGTCTTCGGCACCTCCGGGGGAGTGGAGCACTACGGCGGCGACGTCGATTTCGGCCCCGACGGGAAGCTCTACTTGATGATCGGGGACGAGGGGAACCCCGCGAACTCGCAGAACCTCTCGAGCCCGGCCGGGAAGATCCTCCGCATGAACCCCGGCGGTGGTATCCCCTCCTCCGGCAACGCCTTCCCGAACAGCCGGGTGTGGGCCTACGGCCTGCGGAACTCCATCGGCATCACGTTCGATCCCGCCAACGCCCGGCTGTGGTTGGTCGACAACGGTCCCGAGTGCAACGACGAGGTGGACCGGATCGTCAAGGGCCGCAACTACGGCTGGGGTCCGTCGGAGACCTGTCTGACACCGCCCGCTCCACCCCGCAACACGAATCAGGACGGCCCGGATCCCGTCCTGCCGAGGTGGTGGTTCGCCACCACGATCGGCCCGACGGGCGCGGCGTTCTGCTCGTCCTGCGGGCTGGGATCCGGCATCGACGGCCGGCTCCTCTTCGGCGACGTCAACCTCGGCCAGATCCACGCGGCCACGTTGAACGCCACCCGCACGGGGGTGGTCTCCGAGGCCGTGGTGTACACGCACTCGGCGGGCGTCTTGTCCATCGAGACCGGCCCGGACGGGTCCCTGTACTTCAGCGAGCCCGGGGGGATCTTCGAGCTGGTGAGCTCGTAGCCCGCCACTGACACGCGCCGGTGCCGCGGCGGATTACGTGGTCACGACCCGGACGGGCATCCGTTTGATGCAGCTCAAGTAGCGTCTACCTGCGCCGATGCCCTACTTCGTGGGGACAGCTGTCCCCAGGGAGGGCAGCGAGATGACATCGATGGAACATCGTCCTAACGGGACCTGGCGTGTCGTGTGGCGTGTGAAGGGCAAGAAGCAGTATCGCACCTTCGCCACGGAGGCTGAGGCGAGGCTCTTCGCCGATGATCCGTTTGCAACCGGCGGCCACCTTCGCATCGGGCTCCCACCATTCACGCTGGGGCTCCTGGAACGCCACACGCCGACGGTGGTGGAATACGCTCAACCCCTGGCCGTGGACCCGGACCTCAAGCAGGGGTCGAGGGACATCTACCACAAGGCGCTCCGCAAGATCGAGGGTTCCCAGCTCGGCGAGACCGAGGTGGCGAAGGTGACTGCGACCGACGTCCGCAGCTTCCTAAACGAGCTGTCGGCCGACCGGCGGAACGTCATCCAGTTCCTCGGGAAGGTCTTCAACGCGGCGGTCCGGGAGGGCATCATCTCAGTCTCCCCGCTCGTGAAGGGCTCCATCCGGCGACCATCGCAACCGCAGAAAGACATCCGTCCGCTAACGATTGCGGAGGTCGAGAAGCTCGCGGCGCAGGCGGGGCTCATCTCTCCTCGCGACGCCCTCTGCATCCGCATCGGCGCATACGTGGGATTGCGCGGGGGCGAGGTTGGTGGGCTCCGGGTTGAGGACGTCGATGTGAAGGCGTCCCGGATTCACGTCCGGCAGAACGCAACGACCACCGGCCTAGGCCGTCAGATTGGCGAGCTGAAGACGCGGTCGAGCCGCAGGCGGCTCAAGGTTCCACACTCGCTTATGCGGGAGATTGCCGAATACATCGTCGCCAATCCTCCCCGCCACGATGGACTCATCTTCCGCACGGACCAAGGCAACTACGTCACGTCGTACACGCTCACGAGGGCGACCCAGCGGGCTGCCGCACGCGCAGGGATGCGGCCTGTGAGCTTCCATGACTTGCGGCATGCCTGTGCGAGCACGTTGATCCACGCTGGCGCGGATGTGAAAGAGGTCCAGCACTACCTTGGTCATGCCAGTGCCACGCTGACCTTGGACACGTACTCACACCTGTGGCCGTCCACGGACGACGGCCTCGCAGCCAGGATCGAGGCGATGCGCGAGGAGTACCGCACAGGGACCAGCGCCTGAGGCGGTTGGCCCTCGGGGAGCGACATCCAAGGAGCGGTCCGCTTGTGGGCTTGGGCCACCAGCGAGTCAGTGCCCCGCTTCTGGAGCAAAGCGGGACACCTCAGAGCAGGTGTTCGGCTAGGGCCGCCTTGAGAGCCGCTCAACCCGAGCGACGCGCCTACCGAGGACCAAGGTGGGCACCGCCCTGTCGGCACCTTGGCCGAGACGGTATCCCGTATGGGAGGAGAGATCATGGGCACCGACATCGAGGCAGCGCCCGGGGGCAGGTCGGCGTCTGATCCTGTCCGAGCGGCCGAGAGGCCACGCTCAACGGCAACGGAAGACGAGATCAGGAAGGCCCTCGGCGGCCTACCCACGAAGCCGCTCGAGATGCAGGAACAACCGGAACCGAGGACCGTCGCGGTGCCCGGCTACGCAAACCGCGGCACGCTGTGTCGCCT
>JALYMB010000203.1 GCA_030773935.1 Actinomycetota bacterium
ATCCGAGGCCACCCGGCATCAGGTAGTCGGTGGCCGGGAACACGGCCTCGTCCAGGACGTCGACGTCGAGGTGGACCCACACACGTCCGGGATCGCGGAAGCGCTCGACGAGCTCGCTGCCGACCCCGCTCCCCCCGCGGGCGCGTACGCCGTCGGCGTCGATGGCCGTGAGACCGGTGATCTCCTTCGGATGCGGGTGACCGTAGCCGAGCGCCTCCTCGAGATCGCGGTAGCCGACGATCGCCGCGTGCGGCATGTCGGCGGCCTCGCCCGTCGGTGAGGTGGTGCCGTCGTACAGATCGAGGTGCCCGTCGATGTACACGAGCGCGGTCGGCCCGAGGACGCGGCGTGCGCCGGCGAGCGCCCCGGGCATCACCGTGCAGCAGCCGCCCATCACGAACGGGATCTGCCCCTCGTCGACCAGGTCGGCGACGGCGTGGTTCACGACCCCGGTCGTGGCCAGCACGTCGGCGCTCGCGATGATGCCGGTGCCGGGGTCACGATCGTCGCCGCGGATCGCGACATCGAGGTCGCCCGCGTCGACCGGCCACAGCCACGTGCCGGCGCTCGCCTCACGGATCGCGTCGGGCGCGAACTCGGTGCCGCCGGCGCGTCCGACGGAGTCGATCGGCACACCGAGGAAGGCGAACCGGGGCGCGGCCATCAGCTGCGCAACCGCTCGCCGTGGGGATCGTAGAACGGCTCGAGCTGCACGGTGGCCGGGGCGGTCTCGCCGCGGATCTCCACGCCCCAGAGTTCGCCCTCGAGGTCGCCGTGCACCCAGCCGAGACCGGCGGAGCCGCCGAGCGTCGGCGCGATCGCGGCCGAGGTCAGGTGTCCCACCCGCTCGTCGCCCCGCAGGATCGACTCGCCGTGCCAGAGCACCTCGCCCGGGACGTGCACGGACACGAGCGTCCGGTCGCGAGATCCGTCCTTCAGGGTGGTCAGTGCCTGGCGGCCCACGAAGTCGTGCTGCTTCTTCGACGACACCGCGAATCCCAGGCCGCTCTGGAACGGATCGTCGAGCGGACCCATGTCGTGGCCCCACGACCGGAAGCCACGCTCGATCCGGGCCGCGTCGAACGCGAACGCGCCGGCGTGCCGCAGGCCGAGGTCCGTCCCCGCCGCGACGACCTTCTCGTACAGATCGGCGACGAACTCCGTCGGCACCGAGAGCTCCCAGCCCAGCTCGCCGGTGAACGAGACCCGGTAGGCCCACACGCGGGCGCGCGCCACCTCGATCTTCTTCGCGGTGAGGAACCCGAATGCCTTGCTCCCGAGGTCCTCGTCGGTGAGCCGGCCGAGCAGCTCTCGCGAGAGCGGCCCGGCGAGGTGCAGCGTCGCCCAGCCGCTCGTCACGTCCGTGACGGTCGCCCCCGGCGGCAGGCCCGACCGCATCAGCATCTCCGTCCGGCGCTGGTACAGCGTCGGCGCCAGCACCATGAAGCGGTCCTCGCCCAGGCGTGTCACGGTGGGGTCCATCTCGATGCCGCCGCGCTCGTTGCAGAGCAGCGTGTACGTGATGCGGCCGGCGGCCACGTCCAGGTTCGACGTGCACAGCCGCTGCAGGCCGCGGAGGGCCTCCGGCCCCTGCACCAGGAATTTCGCGTACGTGGACAGGTCGTAGAGCGCCACGGCCTCGCGCGAGGCGCGGACCTCTTCCGTCAGCGCCGGGAACCACGACGGGCGCTCGAAGTCGTAGCGGACCTCGGGGTCGACCGTGCCGGGCTCGAACCAGTTCGCGCGCTCCCAGCCGGCGGCCTGGCCCATCGCGCCGCCGGCCTCGCGGAGCTGCGTGAAGAGAGGGATGCGACGAAGACCTCGCGCCGTGACCGGCTGCTTCGCCGGCCAGTGCATCTCGTACAGGCCGCCGAGCGACTCGACGGTTCGCTCGTGCAGCCACGCGTGCTGCGTGGCCCATCGGCCCATGCGCGAGACGTCGACCTCCGCCAGGTCCATCGTGGGATGCCCGGCCACGATCCACTCGGCGGCCGCCCGGCCTGCGCCGGGACCGAAGATGATGCCCTGTGAGTTGAAGCCGGCCGCGACGAACAGGCCCGGCACCTCGGGGACGTAGCCGAGCTGGAAGTTCGCGTCGGGCGTGAAGCTCTCCGGCGCGCGCAGGTAGTGCGCGAAGCCGATCGTCTCGAGCTCGGGCACGCGCTGACGGGCGTTCGCCAGCACGGGAGCGAAGTGATCCCAGTCGGGGCCGAACTCGGCGAAGCCGCCGGTGGTGATCTCGCCGACCGGCTTCGGCTTGCCCTTCGGCTCGAAGGCGCCCAGCAGGTAGCGCCCGCGGTAATGGCGGATGTACAGATAGCCGTCGAGGTCGCGCAGGAAGGGCATCCGCTCGTCGGCGCCCTCGGCCTCCTCGGTCATCACCCAGACGTGCTCGGCCGGATAGAGCGCCACGTCCGCGCCCGCCATCCGGGCCAGCTCGGACGTCCAGAGTCCGGAGGCAAGGACCACGGTCTCGGCCTCGATCGCCCCGCGCGGCGTTCGGATCCCCACCACCCGGCCGGCGGCGATCACGAAGCCGGTCACCTCGGTGTTCGGCACGTACCGGACCCCCGCGTCCACGGCGCCCTTCGCGAACGACATCGCGGCGTCGCCCGGGTTCACGGTCCCGTCGGTGGGGAAGAGCACGGCGCCGACGAGGTCGTCGACGACCGCTGCGGGCCACAGGTCCTTGACCTGGGCCGGCGCGAGGATCTCGACCGGGACGCCGGCGTCGCGCGCCAGACCGACGCCGTACAGGATCTCCTGCATGCGACCCTCGGTGCGGGCGACGGTGAGGGCGCCGACGCGTCGCATCCCGGTCTCGATGTCGGTCTCGTGCGGCAGCCGCTCGTACGTCTCCGCGTTGTGCCGCGAGAGCTCCGTGAGCGCGTGCGTGCCCCGGACCTGCGACACGAGGCCGGCCGCATGCCACGTGGTGCCGTTGGTGAGACGGCCGCGCTCGAGCAACACCACGTCGGTCTCGCCCGCGCGCGTGAGGTGGTACGCGATCGACGACCCGATGATGCCGCCGCCCACGACCACCACTCGAGCCCGCGGAGGCAGCTCGTCGACAGGGTGCAGGACCTCGTCGGTGAGCTCCCGATTCGCCAGCCGCTCGGGGATCATCATCCGCCGCAGCCTACTCCGACGCCTGGAACGCTAGCCCTGCAGCTCCCGGCCCATGGCCAGGCGGTACTCCTCGTTGAACCAGTACAGGAACCGGTCCTGCCGCGGGTACACGCCGGTGGTGAACGCCCGTGAGCCCACCCCCGTCTGGGCCCGCGCGCAGACCGCCCAGTCCTGCTTGGAGATCGTGTCCCAGAACTCCACGACCGGCTCGGGCGCGAAGTCCGGATCGGCGATCGTCTCGGGACGGAAGAGGTATTCGGACACGACCGTCGTGTGGCCGGGACCCTTCGGATAGCCGATGTAGTACATGGCGCAATCAGGGTGCAGGTTCAGCATCAGGTTCGGGAACTCGTACGTGCCGTAGTACATCTCGTGGTCCTCGGGCGCGAGGTCCGGCAGCGGCGGCAGCGAGGACCTGCCGGTGGCTGTGAAGCTCGTGGCGCCCTCCATCATGCGGTTGCCGTCATCGCGGATGTCCTCGTCCCACACCTCCCCGAACCGGAACAGGGGCACGACCTGCACGAGCTCGGGATGGATCGTGGGGCAGTGCAGGCATTCGTTGTAGTTCTCCACCACGATCTTCCAGTTCGCCTCCACCTCGTACACCAGGCGGACGCCGATCCGCAGCTCGTCCATCTTGAAGCGTTCGAACGCCGTGATGGTCTCGGCGCCCTGTGTGAGCGCCTCCATCATGGTCCGCTTGGGCTCGACCGCCATGTTCACGAAGACGAAGCCCGCGTAGCTGTCGATGTGCACCGGGTGCAACGGGAACCGCGAGCGGTCGAAATACTCGTCCTCCTTCACGTTCGGCGTGCCGATCAGCCGGCCGTCCAGATCGTAGGTCCAGGCGTGATACGGGCACTTGAACGCGCGGCGCACGTGGCCGGCACCGTCGTCGACGAACTTCGTGCCGCGGTGACTGCACACGTTGTAGAAGGCGTGCAGCTCACCCCGTTCGTTGCGGGTGATGAAGATCGACTCGCCCGCGATGTCGCGGGTCATGTAGTCGCCGGGGTTCGGCACCTCTTCGGCACGGCCGACGCAGATCCAGTCGCCCCACCAGATCCGCTCGCGCTCGTCGTCGTAGACCTCGAGGCTGGTGTAGTCGGCACCGGTCAGCGTCGGGCGGGGCACCCAGGCCCCACGGTCGTCGCGGATGTTCGGCAGTTGAGGGTCGGTCTGCATGGCTGGAGGCCTCCCGGGCGCGTGGCCCGTCGCGGATACCGCAAGGATAGGCGCACGGAACAGGCCCGCGATACCCGATCCGCCGGGACGGGCTACGGATATCGCATCATGGACGGCCGAGTTCTGCGAGAATCGCGACCATGGCCGGCCAGACCTTCGACGACCTCGACCGCCGGATCATCGACGAGCTGTTCGAGGATGCCCGGCGCCCGTTCACGACGGTCGCGAAGGATCTGGGCGTGGCCGAGGCCACGATCCGCGCGCGCGTGGCGCGTCTGCAACGGCTGGACGCGATCCGGTTCGTCACCGACGTGAAGCCCCACGAGCTTGGGCTGCTGTTCGCGTATCTGGGCGTGCGCATCCAGGGGCAGGACGTGCCGAGGGCGATCGACGCGATCTGCCGGATCCCCGAGGCCGTGTACGTGATCGAGTGCACGGGGAACTACGACGTGCTCGTGGAGGTCGTCGCGACCGACGGTGACGACCTGCTGCGGCTGATGCAGCAGGAGATCCGCAAGGTGCCCGGCGTCGCCGAGGTGGATTCGTTCGTGGGGCTGCGCATCGCGAAGGGCACGTTCCGCTACACCGATCTGGGCCGCAGCGGCGAGGCCGAGCGATGAAGGACAGGGCCGGCACGGCGCCCACCGCCGAGACCCCAGGTGTCAGCAGGTGTCAGCCGGCTGACGTCGATGCCGGGTCCAAGCCAGACCTGTTCCACATATCGGAACTCAGTTCCGAATAGTGGAAGGACCCGCAGCGGAACCCCCACGCCACGGCGTCAACGGGCTGACGTCCGGCCCACGCCCGGCCCGCGTCCCAGCCCGCGTCCGCGCCGCCGTCCGCGCCGCCAGCCATCGCGGCACACCCCGGTCACGGCCGCTCCTGGGGAAGGTACGGACGTAGCGGTCGGCGCGATCGGCCGTTCGTCACAGGCTCGCAACACGTCGTCCGGTAGGGTGCCGGGATGCGCCTCGACGACACCGTGGACGACACCGTGCTGGTCACGGAGCGGATGCGGTTGCGCCCCTTCCGGCTCGAGGACCTCGACGCCCTGTGGGCGATCCAGCGCGACCCGGAGACGATGCGCTGGTACCCGCACCCGTTCGCGCGCGAGGAGTCCGAGGAGTGGATCCGGCGGAACCTCGAGCGGTACGAACGTGACGGATACGGCCTATGGGCGGTGCAGCTCCTCGAAGACGGACGGTTCGCCGGCAGCTGCGGGCTCGCGATCCAGCAGGTGGACGGGGCGTCCGAGCTGGAGGCCGGATGGATGTTCGACCGCGAGCTGTGGAACCGCGGGCTCGCCACCGAGGCCGGCCGCGCGTGCCGGGATCTGGCGTTCGGACCCATGGGGCGTACACGGCTGATCTCCCTGGTCCGCCCCGAGAACGTGGCGTCGTGCCGGGTTGCAGAGAAGCTCGGCATGACCGCGGAGAAGGAGACGACGCACGCGCAGCTCCGACACTACGTGTACGCGATGACACCGCCCGTCGGGCCGGCCTGAGGCCGGCTCAGCCGGCGCCGTGCACGATCCGCCCCTCGACGATCGTGAGGTCGACGCGCGTGTCGAGGATCTCGGCCGGCTCCAGTCCGAACAGGTCCCGCGAGAGCACGACCAGGTCGGCCGCCTTGCCGCGGGTGACGGAGCCGCGGTCCTCCTCGGTGAAGTTCGCGAACGCCGAGCCCATCGTGTAGCCATGGATCGCGGCCTCGAGATCGATGGTCTGGTCGGTCGTCCACGCGCCACCGCCGTTCAGGTCCGCCCGGGTGAGCGCGGAGTAGATGCCGATCAGGGGCTCCATCTGCGCCACGTTCCAGTCGCTCGAGAGCGCCAGCACGGCCCCGTGCTCGGCGAGACTCCGCCACGGGAACGGCAGCGATCGTCGAGCGGAGCCGACGACCTCGCGCCAGACGTCGACGACGTCGGGCGCGGCATGGCGCGGCTGCATGCACGCGACGACGCCGAGCTCCGCGAACCGCCCGAGGTCCTCCGGGTGCACCAGCTCCACGTGCACGAGTTGGTGCCGGGCGTCACGAGGACCGTGCGTGCGGCGAGCGTGGGCGACCGCGTCCAGGGCCGTGCGGATCCCCCGGTCGCCGATCGCATGCGTGAACGTCTGGAAGCCGCGCCGCTCGAGCTCCACGATCGCGTCGGCGAAGGCAGGAGGCTCGTAGAACATGCCGCCGGACGTGCTCGGGTCGTCCGCGTACGGCTCGAGCAGGGCCGCCGTGTGCGACTCGGCGACGTCGTCGATATAGAGCTTCACCGGTCCCACCCGGAACCGGTCGTCGTCGTAGGTGCGCCGAGCCTCTTCGAACTCGTCCAGCTCGGCGGCGGTCGTGCCGGGCGGATGGAACAGCGCGGCGATCAGCCTCGAGCGCAGGTCGCCTTCGTCACGGGCGCGCGCGAACAGATGCAGGTCGTCCACCGAGTTCTGCGGCTCGACGATCGTTGTGATGCCGCAGCCGGCCGCGAGCTCGAGGCTGTGCACGAGCCGGCGGTACGCGGAGGCGGGCGCGAAATTCGGGATCTGCGCGGCCAGCGCCGCGTTGCCGGCCCTCGACAGGCCCATCACGGCGAAGGCCGTCACGAACCCGGTGGGCTCCCCGGCGTCGTCACGCTCCACGTGGCCGAACGGGACGCTCGCCGTCCCCCGCCCGATGCCGAACCGCGCCATCGCCTCGCGGTTGAGCCACGCGTTGTGCACGTCGTAGGAGAGCACCACCACGGCCCGTCCGGGGGCGACGCCCTCGAGGTCGTCGGCGCGCGGGCGGCGAGGCTCCGGCAGCGCCGAGTAGCTCCAGGCCTCGCCGACGATCCAGTCGCGATCAGGATGCGCGTCCGCGTACCCGTCGA
>JALYMB010000204.1 GCA_030773935.1 Actinomycetota bacterium
GGCCGGACCTCGCCCGAGGCCACGACGCCGAGGTGCATGACGGCATGGTCTCCGGCCCGCTGCGCGTCCGTCACTCGCACGATGCCGCTCTCCGTCCGGATCAGCCCCTGGTCGCCGATCTGCCCACCGCCCTCGGCGTAGAAGGGCGTCACGTCGAGGAACAGGTGGACCTCCTGTCCCTCCTCGGCCGCCGACAGCTCACGGTTGTCCGCGTCGAGCAGCCCCACGACATGGCCGTCGGCCTCCAGGTCCGTGTACCCGACGAACGTGGTGGGCGGCACGGCACCCGCGTCGATGCCGATCGCCACCTTCTTCGCCGCGTCGCGCGCCCGGCTCCTCTGGGCCTCCAGGAGCTCGCCGAACCGATCGGTATCAACCTGGAGCCCCGCATCGCTCGCGAGCTCCTCGGTGAGTTGGAGCGGGAACCCGAAGGTGTCGGACAGCTTGAAGGCGTCCTCGCCGGAGACCCGGCCCGACGTCGAACGACCCCTGGCCTCCTCGAACAACGTCATGCCCTGGCGCAGGGTGGCGGAGAAGCGCTCCTCCTCCGAGCCGGCGACCTGCTGGACGAACGCGCGGTTCTCGCGCAACTCAGGGTAGACGTGGCCGAACCGCTCAGCGGTCAGCTCGACGAGCGGTGGCAGCACCGGGCCCTCGATCCCCAGCCGCCGCGCGTGCGAGACCACCCGCCGGAGCATCCGGCGCAGGATGTAGCCGCGGCCCTCGTTGGACGGCTGCACGCCGTCGGCGATCAGGAACGTGGTGGCGCGCCCGTGCTCGGCGATCACCTTCAGCGAGACATCGTCGACCGGGTCGCGGCCATGTGTGCGGCCCGAGAGCGACTCCGCCAGCTCGAGGAACGGCAGGATCAGATCGGTCTCGAAGTAGCTGTCGGTGCCTTGCAGGAGCGTCGCCACCCGCTCGAGGCTCGAGCCGGTGTCGATGCTCTTCGCCGGGAGCTCGTCGACGATCTCCAGGTTCGCGTCCACCTGCTCCTGGATGAACACGAGGTTCCAGATCTCCATGAAGCGATCCTCGTCGACGTCGGGGCCGCCGTCGGCACCGTACCGTGCGCCGCGGTCGACGAAGATCTCCGAGCACGGACCGCCCGGACCCGCAGCGTGCGTGTGCCAGTAGTTCGCCAATTGGCCGTCCTCGTCCACCCTGCCCCGGCGGACGATCCGATCGGGCGCGATGCCCACCGCGTCGGTCCAGATCGTCTCCGCCTCGGCATCCTCCTCGTACACCGTGATCCACAGCCGGTCGTGGTCGATCCCGTAGCCCTCGGTGATCAGCTCGTACGCCCAGGGGATCGCCTCCGCCTTGAAGTAGTCGCCGAAGGAGAAGTTGCCGAGCATCTCGAACATCGTGAGGTGCCGGGCCGTGTGGCCCACGTTCTCGATATCGTTGGCGCGGAAGCACTTCTGGACGGTGGTGGCTCGACGGAACGGCGGCTGCGCCTGCCCGAGGAAGTACGGGATGAACTGGTTCATGCCGGCGTTCGTCAGGAGCAGGCCGGATTCGGGCGGAGGGATCAGGGACGAGGACGGGACGCGGCGGTGCGCCCGCTCCTCGAAGAACGAGAGGAAGGTCTCGCGGATCCGGTCGCCGTCCATGGGCGGCCAGTCTAGCTGCGGCTACGCGGCGGGCGGCCGGGCGGGACCGGCGTCGGGCGACGTGTCGGCCACGTGCTCGTCCTCCCCGAGGACCTCGGTCCGCAGCTCCCGCTCCCGTTCGGCCATGGCGCGACGACCCTCGGCGATCGACTCGGACACGAGTTTCCCCAGATCCAGGAGGCCCCCCTTGGCCTCACGAGCGATCGTTGCGGGTGCGACCTTTCGGGCCTGGCGCTTGGCCCACCGCGACGTGACCACGGCGCCGGTGGCCCCGGCCCCCACACCGAGGGCGACCCAGAAGGAGCGGCGCACCTTACGTCTTCGCCCCCTTCTTGCCCTTGCCGCCGGTGACGCGCGAAGCCGCCATGCGGAGGCCGGCGCCGACGCTGATCAACTTCACCAGCGGGCTGGCGACGGCGTGCTCGACCAGGCCGGAGAGCTTCTCCACCTTTCCCACCACGGCTCCCGCGCTCTCCAGCATCCCGTCGACCCGATCCAACTCCCGGTTCACGCGCTCCACGGAACTCTTCACCTCGCGCAGCAGCGGGACGGTCTCCTCCCGCATCGTGTCGATCAGGACCTTTGTGCTCTGCAGGATCGACACGGTCGCGATCAGGACGTAGCAGAGGAACCCGACCAGCAGGGCCCAGAAGCCCGCGAGGATGATGAGCGCGACGTCGCCGCCCGTGGCGATGACCATATGCAGCTCTCCTTGTCGTGGATGGAGTGCGTAGCATACCCAGCCCACCCTCAGGACTCCTCCCCCTCCCCGGACGGCTCGTAGTAGCGCCTCCCCGCGAACCGGACCGGCCGGTATTCCTGCTCCACCCGATGTCCGGGGTGGTCGTGCGGATACTGATACCCCTCACCGTGACCCAGTCGCTTGGCGCCCGGATAGCTCGCGTCCCGCAGATGGGTCGGAACGGGGTCGGCGGAGGCGGCATCCTCCATCGCCGCGACGATCGCCGTGTACACGCTGTTGGACTTGGGCGCGCGCGCCAGGTAGATCGCGGCCTCCGCGAGGTTCAGGCGCGCCTCCGGCAGGCCCACGTGCTCCAGGGCCTGCGCGGCGGCCACCGCGATCTGCAGCGCGCGCGGGTCCGCCAGGCCGATGTCCTCCGATGCGTGGACGATCATGCGCCGCGTGATGAACCGGGGGTCCTCGCCCGCCTCGATCATGCGGG
>JALYMB010000205.1 GCA_030773935.1 Actinomycetota bacterium
GAGAAGATCGCCGACCAGGAACTCCAGGTCCACGATTACGACGGCGGGCAGGTCTCCGTGGCGAAGGACGGCCAGGGGGCGTTCGGGATCGTGAACGATGTCGCCGTGCTGGCAACCGACGAGACCACGGTGCGGCGCGCGATCGACGCCGCGCACGGCACGATCCCCGACATCAGCAGCTCGCGGGTCTATCTGGACACGGTCGCGGGGCTTCCGGAAGGCAAGCTCGGGATGGCCTTCGTCAACGTGGCGGGGATCGTGGACCAGTTCGGCTCACAGACGGCCGCCTCGGCCGCGATCGGCGCCGGTGGTCTCACGGAACTCGACGCGATCGACGGCGTGGGGCTCTCGCTGTCGGCCGAGACCGACGGCATGGCGCTTGACCTGACCACGAACTACGACCCCACCAAGCTCAGCAAGGAGCAGCGAGACCTGCTCACCGCGTCCGATCACGAGAACGCCACGCTCGCCTTCGTCCCCGATGACGCATTCGCGGTGATGGCCCAGGAACACATGGACACGATCCTGAAGACGACGCTGGACCAGATCGAGCAGCAGACGCCCGACGCCGCCGCCTCGATCGATCAGGCCGGCATCCCCGACCTGCTTGCCGCCATGACCGGTGACGTCGCCTTGGAAGTCGGACCCGGGACCCGGGGTCCCGTGTCCGGCGCCCTCCTCGTGGGCACGGACGACCCCGCGCAGATGCTCACGTTCCTCGAGGGGGTCGCCAGGTACGCGAGTGGGGCCGTGGCACAGCAAGGTGCGACGGCCGCGCAGCCGGAGGATCCCATCGCTCAGATGCAGGGGTGCACGGGGACGCCGAAGGCCGTCGCGCGGTGTCAGCAGGAGATCCTGCAGGGCGCCGCTGTGCCGACGCCCACGGAACCCCGTCCTCTCGGTACCGAGCAGTATCGGGGGGTCACGATCTCCTTCATCGACGATCCGGCGCTGGCCCAGCTCGGGCTTGCTCCCGCCTACGCCGTGTTGAACGGCGCGGGCGTGATCGCGACCTCTCCCGATGAGATCCATCAGGTCATCGATGCCAATGCCTCGGGCCAGGACGTCCGGACGACATCGGTGTACGCGTCGGCCACGGCCACGGTGCCCTCGACGGAGAGCGTGTTCTTCCTGGACGTGCAGGGGATCGCCTCGACGGTCCGGGAGAACCTGCCTCCGGAGGCGCAGGCCGTCTACGACCGGGACGTCGCGCCGAACCTGGCTCCCATCACGGCCTTCGTGATCGGCTCCGAGTCGGACGAGCAGCATCAGAGGGTCCGGATGTTCCTGCAGATACGCGTCTCGAAGGGATGAGCCGCGCGCTTTTCCTCCGGGCTCCTTGAGGCGGGTGCGGTCGGGGGCCACACTAGCCCTCTCGTGAAGAAGCGCGTCGTACAGGCCGAGACCTTCGAGGTCGTCGACGATCAGGGGCGTGTCCGCGTGCGCATCGGGGTCTCCGGCGAGGATGAGCCCTTCGTCTCGCTGCACGATGACACCGGCCGCGTGCGGGCGCGGTTCGCCCTGGGTGCCGACGGCTCGGCGGGTCTCGCGATCGGCGACGACCACGGCAAGACCCGTGCCACCTTCGGCCTCTCCTCTGACGGCTCGGCGAGCCTGGCCTTCGGCGACAAGAACGGCAAGGTACGCGCGAAGTTCGGCCTTGCCCCGGAGACGGCGCCCACCTTCGCCATGCAGGTCCGGGAGGGAGGAGAGCTGCACCACGTCCTCACCCTCGCAGAGCAGGGCTCGCCCACGATGGGCTTGTACGACCGGACCGGCAAGGTGCGCGTGCGCCTGGGCCTGGCGGCCGAGGGCTCGCCGGTCCTGCGCATGCTGGACCGCGACGGTGAGATGCGCGCCGTGGTGGGGCTGGCGGACGACGGCACGCCGTTCGTGCAGTTCCTGGACGAACGCAAGCAGGCGACCCAGACGATCCGATGACGGGATGGTGGGCCGTCGCGTTCGTCGTGCAGTGGGCACTGGTCGTGGTGCTGTGCGTGGTCGTGGTGGCGCTCGCGCGGCAGGTCGGCACCCTGCACCTACGGCTGGGGCCGCGCGGCGCCCTGGAGATCGATACCGAGGGCCCGCCTCTGGGTGAGGCTCCGCCGCCGCGCCCCGTGCGGCTGGACGGCGGTGGGCGAGTGATCCTGGGCGGTCCCGGTGCGCCGCGGCTCGTGCTGTTCGTCTCTCCTACATGCTCGATCTGCGAGGAGGTGAAGCCCTCGGTGCCTGCGGCCGCCGCG
>JALYMB010000206.1 GCA_030773935.1 Actinomycetota bacterium
GGCGAAGGAGCTGTTCGGTGCGGAGCGCCGGGTGCGCCTGGGACCCGCGTACTTCCCGTTCGTGGAGCCGGGGGGCGAGATCGCTGTGTCGTGTTTCGTGTGCGACGGCACCGGTTGCCGTGTGTGCGGCAACGGATGGATCGAGCTGCTGGGATGCGGCATGGTGCATCCGACGGTCCTCGAGAACTGTGGGTACGACAGCGAGCGCTACACGGGGTTCGCGTTCGGCATGGGGATCGATCGTGTGGCCCTGCTGCGATACGGGATCCCCGACATCCGGATGTTGTTCGAGGGCGACGTCCGGTTCCTGTCCCAATGGGGAGCGACGGCGTGAAGGTGGTTCTGTCGTGGCTCCGTGAGTTCGCACCCACCGAGATGGATGCCGACGAGCTCGCCGAGCTGATCAACGCGCGCGGCGTGAAGATCGAGGGTGTCCTGCGGCCGTGGCAGAACCTGGAGGGCGTCGTCGTCGCGCGGGTCGTCGAGGTGGCGGATCATCCCAACTCCGAGAAGCTCTGCGTCGCCACCGTCGACGACGGGGCCGGCCGGCACCAGGTCGTGGTGGGCGTCCGGAACATGGTGGCGGGCGACCTCGTGCCGTGGGCGCCGCCGGGCGCACGCGTCCCCGTTCTGCCCGAGCCCTTGGGAGCCAAGGAGCTCCGGGGCGTCGTGTCCAACGGCATGCTGTGCTCTCCGAGCGAGCTTGCGCTCTCCACCGATCACGTCGGCATCCTGCTGCTGAACGGTGAGGGTCTGAAGCCGGGCGCCGATCTGCGGAGCTCGCTGGGTCTGGACGACGCCGTCCTGGACATCGAGGTGGAGCCGAACCGGCCGGACTTCCTGTCGGTGTTCGGCGTCGCGCGCGAGGTGGCGGCCGCGACCGGCGTCCCGCTGATGGACCGCGGAGCAGAGCTCGTGGAGGAGCCCGAGGACGCGAGCGCGGTGGCAACGATCGAGCTTCGGGACGAGGACAGGTGTCCCCACTACCTCGCGCGCGTGATCCGTGGCGTGCGCCCGGGCGTCTCACCCCTGCGCGTGCAGGCCCGCCTCACCGCCGCCGGCATGCGGCCGATCTCCGCAGTGGTGGACGCGACGAACTACGCGATGCTGGAGCTGGGGCAGCCTCTGCACGTGTTCGATCTCACCCGCCTGGCCGGACCGGGGATCGTCGTTCGCCGTGCCGATGAGGGGGAGCGGCTCACGACGCTCGACGGCGTCGAGCGGTCCTTCACGGCCGACGACCTCCTGATCTGCGATCGCGAACGCCCCGTGGCGATCGCGGGGGTCATGGGCGGGGCCGACGCCGAGGTGTCGGAGACCACGACCGACATCCTGTTGGAGAGCGCGTATTTCCGCCGCACCGGGGTCCTGCGGACCGCCCGCCGGCTGGCCTTGCACAGCGAGGCCTCGCACCGGTTCGAGCGCGGCACGGATCCGGAGGCCTCGGCGCGCGCCGCGGCCAGGTGTGCCGGACTGATCGCGGGATGGGCGGGAGGCCGGGTCCTCGCGGGCGTCGCCGAGGGCGGCGAGATCCCTCCGCGGCCGTGGGTGTCGATGCGCCCCTCCCGGGCGTCCGCGCTGCTGGGCTACGAGGTGACCGCCGGCGACGCCGAGAAGGTCTTCGAGACGCTTCAGTTGGCCACCCGCCCCGGGGAACCCACCCGCATCGAGGTGGAGATCCCCGGCTATCGGGTCGACATCGAGCGCGAGGTGGACCTGATCGAGGAGGTCGCCCGGATCCAGGGGTACGACCGGATCGGATCCACGGTACCGACGGTGCGCCAGGCGGGAGGCGTGCCGCCCGCCTACGCCTTCGTACGCCGGCTGCGCGAGATCATGCTTCGGACCGGTCTGCAGGAGGTCCGGCTCTTCCCGTTCGCCTCCGAAGAGGACCTGGCCCTCACGGGAGACGCCGACGGGATCCTCCTGGCCAACCCCCTCCAGGCCGACGAGGCGTTCCTGCGCACGCGACTCACGCCGGGCCTGCTGCACGCAGCGGCGCGCAACCGGGCGCGCGGGGCGCGGTCGCTCGCGCTGTTCGAGGTGGGCACCGTGTTCCGCGCCGGCGACCCCGTGCAGGAGCGGACGAAGATCGCCTGCCTGCTGCAGGGAACAGCGGCCGAGAGCTGGGACGCGGAGCCCCGCGCGTTCGACGCCCTGGACGCGACGGGCGTGGTGGCGACCCTGATGGACGAGCTGGGCATCGACACCTGGTCGCTGGGCGACCCGCCGGGACCGCCGTTTCATCCCGGTCGCGCCGCGAGGGTCCTGATCGAGGGCGCCCCGGTCGGTGTGGCCGGTGAGCTCCACCCCGGCGTAGCCGCCGACCTGGAGCTCGACGGCCGCGTGGCGCTCGCCGAACTTGAAGTGCCGGCTCTCATGCAGGCGACGGCGGAGGCGCGCTTCACGTTGGCCGACGTTCCGCGGTTCCCACC
>JALYMB010000207.1 GCA_030773935.1 Actinomycetota bacterium
GGGTACAGCTCGCCCGTGTAGCCCACGTGGCGCAGCGATCGATGGATCTCGGGTGCCCAGCTGTCGGGCGACTCGCTCGCCCCGACCACCGCGATCGATCGCGGCGCCAGGAGGGGCCGCAGGGCGCCCGCGCGCATCACCGCTCCTCTCGGAACCGAGCGTCACGCCACGCGATCGCTTCCTTCAGACCCTTCTCCGTGGTGATCTTCCGGAACTCGACGCGCTCGGGCAGGTCGGCGGTCTCGATCATGGTGTCGAGCGCCACGTTGGCCGCGATGGCCTCGCGGAACCCGGCGCCCTCCCAGGCGGCGTTGATCGCGCGCTTCTGCATGCTGACCGCGAACGGGTCGTTCTTCGCGATCTCCTCGGCCAGCTTCAGGGTGGCGTCGTCCAGCTCGGCCGCCGGCACCACCCGGTTCACCATGCCGATCCGCAGCGCCTCCTGGGCGTCGACGCGGTCCTCGCCGGTGAACAGCAGCTCCTTGGCCTTGCGCGCGCCCAGCAGCCACGGCATCACCATGGTCACCACGCCCGACCCGAACCGGATCTCCGGCTCCCCGAACTTCGCGTCGTCGCTGCACACCGTGAGGTCGCACACCATCATCAGGTCGCAGCCTCCGGCCAGGCAGAACGAGTGCACCTGCGCGACGATCGGCTTCGGGTGATCGAAGAACTTCAGCATCTCCGCGGCCGAGTGCTGCAGTTCCCGGTACCAGCCCACCGAATCCTTCGTGCCGGCGCCGGCGTCTTCATGAAGGTCGTACCCGGCGCAGAAGGCCCGGCCGGCGCCCCGGAGGATCAGCACGCGGACGGCGTCGTCGGCGGCCGCGGCGTCGAGCGCCCGGGACATCGCCTCGATGAGCTCGCCCGAGAGGGCGTTGAGCGCCTTCGGCCGGTTCATCGTGAGCCGGCGGACGGGGCCGATGTCCTCGACGAGCAGGACCAGCTCGGGAGCGGGTGCGTCTGCCACAGGTGATCCCCTCTCTCCTTCAGCTCCGGTCGGCGCGGCGGCTGGGGCGGGCATGATATCCGTCGCGACCGGGGGGTCGTCAGCCGGCATCGGCCAGCAGCGTGCGAACCTGCCCGGCCGCGCGCACGCCCGAGCGAAGCGCTCCTTCCATCGTGCCGTAGTGCCCCGGGCCCGCCGTGTGCTCGCCGGCGAAGGCGACCCGTCCCGCCATCCCGGAGAACAGGGCCATCCGGTCCCAGCTGCGATCGTCCCAGGCGCTGTAGGCACCCGACGTGAGCGGGTCGGTGGCCCAGGCCTGCATCCGAGGCTTCCCGACGAACGTCAGGTCGGGGTTGAGCGCGCGCAGCCGCGCCACCCACGGCCCCGGGTCGCCCTCCGCCGTCCGCAGGATCTCCTGCGCCGACGGCGAGCCCGCGAACGACGCCAGGCAGCGCCGGGGCTGCCCGTCGGACCCGTTCGCCGCCCAGCACCACATGGGAAGCTCGGTGCTCTGGATGGCCCGAAGCGAAGGCGGGTCCGCCGTCGCCACCGCCAGCTTGGACGCCACGCCCATCGGCAGCTCCCGCAGGGCCGTGAGCACGTCCGGGGGCAGCGCGGGCCGGAACGGCAGCTCCGCGGCCGTCCTGACCGGCACCGCCACCACGGCGGCTGCGGCGCGGATCTCACCGGACCCGGTCCGCACGGTGACGCCGTCGGCATCGAGCGCGAGGGCGTCCACCCGATCGCCCAGCCGGACGTCCGTCAGGGCTTCCGCGATCGCGGCGGCCAGCGCCTGGTTCCCCGGTCCCAGCCGGTGGTACACGCCGGCCCCGGGCGCGAACGCGCGCTCTGTCTCGGTGATCCGCAGCGTCACCCGGTCCGGATCCGCTGCGCACGTGCCCTGCAGTCGCATCCGCAGGGTGGTGCGCTGCGCGTCGCTGCCCGGCACGGTGTCCAGGAACGCGCCGAGGGTCATCGAGGCAGCTTCAGCGTCCCCGATCGCCGCTCGGGCCTCGTTGGCGGCCACCAGATGTGCCTCCTGCTCCGCTACGGAGGCCGCGTTGGGGCCCCGCGCCTCGCGGAGTTTGTAGTCGACACCGGTCTCCACCGCAGGCACGCCGAAGCGGCCGGCCAGATCCAGGAGGAGCTCGTCGCCGGGCATGATCCACTCCGCCCCGAGCTCGGCGACGGCGCCGTTGTCGAGGGTCACCGACCACACGCGTCCGCCCACGCGATCGCGGGCCTCCAACACCGTGACGGGCACGCCCGCATCGTGAAGTGCGAGCGCCGCCGACAGTCCCGCCAGGCCAGCACCAACCACGACCGCGCCTCGCGACGTATCCATGGTGGGGGAGCCTATCGGCCCGGTGGCTCGCCCTGGCGGGGGCTACGTAC
>JALYMB010000208.1 GCA_030773935.1 Actinomycetota bacterium
ATGGTGACCTGCGCCTCCATACCTGCCGCGATCCACGCGGCGTTGGTTCCGGCCATGCCGGCGCCCAGCACGACCACCCGCGCGGGCGCAACGCCGGACGCGCCGCCCATCAGGACGCCGCGTCCACCCTTGGGGCGTTCGAGGTTCGTGGCCCCCGCGTGGGGCGCCATCCTGCCCGCGATCTCGCTCATCGGCGCCAACAACGGCAACCGTCCGTCGTCGGTCTGCACGGTCTCGTAGGCCACGGCGGCGATCCCGCGTTCGGTCAGGAAGCGCGTGAGCTTCTCGTCGGCGGCCAGGTGCAGGTAGGTGAACAGCACCTGCCGCTCGCGGAAGCGCGCGTACTCCGACGGCTGGGGCTCCTTGACCTTCACGATCATGTCGGCCGCTGCGAACACCGCGTCGGCGTCGGGTGCGATCTGGGCGCCGGCGGCCACGAACTGCGGATCGGGAAGGGCGGATCCCGCACCCGCGGTGGTCTCCACCAGGACCCGGTGCCCGGCGGCGACGAGCTCCCGGACGCCCTCGGGCGTGGCAGCCACGCGGTACTCGCTGTCCTTGACTTCCTTGGGGATCCCGACGATCACCGACGCCTCCCTGATCCGACCGACGGGGAAGCCTACCCCGCGGGGATGGCGCTCAGGCTCACACGAAGGAGGGGCGCCCGGCGACCAGCAGCAGCGCGAGCGCGGTCTTCGCGTCGCGGACCCGGCCGGCGCCGGCGGCCGAGACCATCGCCTCCAGCGGCTGCCGCACCAGGGTGATTCCCTCCTCCGGTTCCACGTCGGGGAGCGCCGTCGTGCGGGCCACGAAGAGGTGGATGTACTCATCGCTGAAGCCGGCCGAGGAGTAGCAGCCACCCAGGAACTCGATCCCCTGATGGCGATACCCCGTCTCCTCGAACAGCTCGCGCGCCGCGCAGGCGAGGGGATCCTCCCCCTCCGCGTCCAGCACGCCGGCAGGGATCTCGATGAGCGAGTCGCGGATCGCGGGCCGGAACTGCCGCACGAACAGCGCCTCGCCTGCCGGGGTCACAGGCAGCACCCCGGCGGCCCCGGGGTGGCGCACGATCTCTTGCGGGGCCTCCATACCGGACCATGTTTCCAGGTCCACCCGAAGGAAGGAGCCCCGGTACGCGGGGTGAACGGACGCGGGCTCCATCCTCCCGGCTAGCTCGCGGCGACGATGCGGGAGGAGGACCGGGCCGCGCGAGCATGACGATACGCCTGCGCGGCGCCGACGAAATCACGGAACAGCGGGTGCGGGTTCGTGGGGCGGCTCCGGAGTTCCGGGTGGAACTGTCCTGCGACGAAGAATGGATGATCGGGTAGCTCCACGATCTCCGCGAGCCGCCCGGTCTTGTCCATGCCCGAGAACACCATCCCGCAGTCCCGCAATGCCTGGTGATAGGCGGGGTTCACCTCCCACCGGTGCCGGTGCCGCTCGTAGACGACCTCCTCGCCGTAGGCGGCCGCCGCACGGGTGCCCGCCACGAGGTGGGCCGGCCACGACCCGAGGCGCATCGAGGCGCCCAGATCCGTCACGTTCTTCTGTTCGGGCAGCAGGTCGATGACCGGGTGCGGCGTGGCGGGGTCGAACTCGCTGGAGTTCGCGCCGTCGAGGCCACAGACGTTGCGGGCGAACTCGATCACCGCGCATTGCAGGCCCAGGCAGATCCCCAGGAACGGGATGTCGTGCTCGCGCGCGTGACGGATCGCGGCGACCTTGCCCTCGACGCCCCGGACCCCGAAGCCGCCCGGGATCAGGATGCCGTCCGCGTCGGCCAGCGCCGCCTCGGTCGCCGTGCCGCCCAGATCGTCCGAGGTCACCCACTCGATCCGAACGTCGGCACCGTGGCGGAACCCTCCGTGCTTCAGGGCCTCCATCACGCTGAGGTACGCGTCGCGCAGGTTCACGTACTTGCCGACCACCGCGACCGTGACCGGGTCGGTGGCGGCGTCGATGCGTTCGACCAGGGCCTCCCACTCCGACAGGTCGGGCTCTGCGTCGAGCCGCAGATGACGGGCGAGTTCGTCGTCCAGTCCCTCGCGGCGCAGCACGAGCGGCACCTTGTAGATCGATGCGGCGTCCACCGCGCTGATGACGCCGCTGATGGGCACGTCGCAGAGCAGCGAGATCTTCTCCTTCAGGTTGCGACCGATCGGCCGGTCGCTGCGGCACACGATGACGTCGGGCTGCAGTCCCAGCGAGCGCAGCTCCTTCACGGAGTGCTGCGTTGGCTTGGTCTTGAGCTCCCCGGACGGTCCGATGAACGGCATCAGGGACACGTGCACGAACGCGCAGTTGTCGCGACCAACCTCGTTGCGCAGCTGCCGCACGGCCTCCAGGAACGGCAGGGATTCGATGTCGCCGACGGTGCCGCCGATCTCGACCACGACCAGGTCTGCGCCCTCGGCCTCCGCCAGCGAGCGAACCCGCTCCTTGATCTCGTCGGTGATGTGCGGGATCACCTGGACCGTCTTGCCCAGGTAGTCGCCGCGACGCTCCTTCGCGATCACGGAGCTGTACACGGCGCCGGTGGTGAAGTTGGACCCGCGATGCAGGTCTTCGTCGGTGAACCGCTCGTAGTGACCGAGGTCCAGGTCGGTCTCGGCGCCGTCGTCGAGCACGAAGACCTCACCGTGTTCGAAGGGGTTCATCGTGCCCGGATCCACGTTCACGTACGGGTCGAGCTTCTGCAGCACGACCTTCAGACCGCGAGACTTGAAGAGACGGCCGAGGGAGGCGGTGGTGATTCCCTTGCCCAGGCCGGAGGCGACGCCGCCCGTGACGAAGATGAACTTCGACTGTTTCACCACGGAATGCGACTCTAGCAGAGGGCCGGGACACGCCCTGCCGCTCGTCCGGGAAATGTCCCCACCGGGCACCGTTCCCGCGTCGGCGGCCTCACGCGCGCGTCCCCACGCGGTCGTACCAACGCAGCGGGGAGATCGCGTCGATCGCCCGCGACAGGGTCAGGGTGTCGGCAAGGACGTTCAGCGACACGCCGATCGCGGCCGCGACCACGACGAGCCCGTCGGGCAGGGCCCCGTACAGCGCCAGGCCCACGGTGAAACCCAGCAGGTTCGAGCCCGCGTCCCCCAGCATGGCCTGCTCACCGGCGTCCCACGGGAGCACCAGGAGGGAGGCCAGGAACACCCCGGGGACGAACGGCGCCAGCGGCCAGGTGAAGGCCGCGACGGCCGGGGCCGCCAGGTACTCGAACTTGAGCGCCCGGGTCGGCCGGACATCCAGGCCGTTCCAGAGGTTGGTGGCCGCCGCGAGCAGGACGACGCCCGCGACCCGCGTGATCCCGGAGCGTCCGGGTGCAGCGGCCACGGTCACGACGGAGACCGCTCCGATCGTGAAGAGCTTCACGATCCCGGTCGTGACGTGCCCGCCCGCGAGGGCACGCAGGTGACCCCTCAGCCCCCGTGGCCCCTCCGGAACGAGGTCGTCCACCAAGCCCGACACGAAGATGAGGGCGGCGCCCGTCACCGCGATCCACCCGGCGGCCGGCACATGGTCGGCCGCAGCCACGGTCACCGCGCTCGCGAGGCCTCCCCCTGCCAGCACGAACCCCAGGATGGCGGGAACCTCCCGCCCGCGATGGTTCCGGACCGTGAGCCGCGACCTCACGCGCCCCGCCGTCGCAGCGCCCGCTCGGCCACCGCTCGCGCGATGTCGAGGCC
>JALYMB010000209.1 GCA_030773935.1 Actinomycetota bacterium
TCGGTTCCTATTCGCCCGACGGACGGTGGATCGTGTTCCGCCTGGAGGATCACGGGAGGTTCAGCCTCTTTCGGATGCGTCCCGATGGCGAGGAAGTGCGCGCAATCCTGGGCCCCTCGAAGTTCAAGCCCCGATCGATCGATTGGGGACCCGCGTCCTGAGGCACCGGTGCGTCGAGCGTGAAACGGGTCTGTAGGCGTGGCACAGATCCCCATCCGGACCGGTGGCGACTATTCGTTCGCCTGCGGCCCGAGCTGGTCGCCCGACGGCGCCAACATCGTGTTCTCGCTCTACCTCGAGACGAAGGGCCAGGTGGACCTCTTTACGGCGCGTGCGGATGGCACGCACCTCGTTCAGGTCAAGAAAACACTTCGCAACGAGGAGTTCGCCGACTGGGAGCGCAGCCAATAGCGGTATAGGACAGAAGGCACGCTCATGACCGGGTCTGCCGCTGCACGGGTCCGCTCATCGGCTGTTCCCGGTCGCTCTCCCACGCCTGTCCGCTGGCACGCGGTGCCGCATCGCGTCAGGATGTCGCTCAGCATGCGGAGGGAGACGGAGCGGGACGATGACGTCGTCGTGGTTTCCTCGGAGCGGTTCGAGGACTTCTACCGGCGCGAATTCGCGGCGGTCGTGGGCCTGGCCTACGCGCTCTCGGGAAGCCGCTGGGGGGCGGAGGATCTTGCCCAGGAGGCGTTCATCGTAGCGCATCGCAACTGGGATCGCCTCGGCACCTACGACCAACCTGGCGCCTGGGTGCGCAGGGTCGTCGCCAACCTGTCGGTCTCCGCGTTCCGGCGCCGGGCGGTCGAGGCCAAGGCGCTGGCAAGGATGGTCCTCGCCGCCCAGCCCACGGTGCCAGACCTCGGGGCCGATGATCCGGAGTTCTGGACGGCGATCCGATCGCTCCCTCGCCGGCAGGCGCAGGTCGTGACCCTGTATTACCTCGAGGATCGGCCGGTGGCTGAGATCGCCGAGATCCTCGAGATGGCGCCCGGCACCGTCAAGCGGCAGCTGTTCAACGGGCGGCGGTCGCTCGCCCGCCGCCTCGGGATCGAGGAGGACCGGACAACATGACGCTCGATCAGCGCGCCCGTCGTGCCGCAGATCGGTTCCGCCACCGTGTCGAGGCGATGCAGACGTCGGCCTCCCAGCCCGGCACGATCCAGCGGTTCGAGCACTACCGGGCCCGCAAGCAGCGCAACCAGCGAATCGGTGCGGTTCTCGTCGCCGGCGCCGTCGCCGTCGCGGCCGCTCTGCTAATCGGGAAGGCCTTCCCGAGGGCGGACAAGAACCTCCCAGCCCAGCCGAGCAAGAACGGGCGGATCGTGTACGGGCGCGCGGTTCCGGGTGTCGATGGCATCCGCCTGTTCAGCGTGGACACGGACGGAAACGGCGAGGTCGCCCTGCCGGTTACGTTCACCGACTGCGCCGCGTGGTCGCCGGACGGCACCAAGATGCAGGTGACCGGGAGCGAGTATCCCGGGGCGCCGCTCCGACCGGTCGTCGTGAACGCCGACGGCTCCGGCTACCGGGTACTTCCTGTTGTAGCTCCGCCGAAACTGAACCTCGGGTGCGGTGACTGGTCGCCCGACGGAACCCGCCTCGCGCTCGAAGGGTTCACCGAGCCCGGTCCAACACAGCTGAGCGGCATATATACCGTTCGGGCGTCGGACGCAGGAGACCTCACTCACGTCGCAACCGCTCCCGGCGGGAACCCCGCGTACTCGCCGGACGGCACGCGGATATCGTTCATCGCCGGCGACCCGACCCGACACCTGAAACCGAACGCCGGCGCTCTCTTCGTCGTCAACACCAACGGGACCGGGCTCCGGCGGATCACCCCGTGGGGCGTCGCCCAGCGTTCGGGCGGCAGGTGGTCACCCGACGGCGAGTGGATCCTATTCCAGCGGACCGGCGGCGGCTTGATGCTGATGCATCCCGACGGGTCGGACATCCAGGAGATCGCGGTCGCCGGGCTCCCGCCGGGAGCCCATGCAATCGCGCCGAACTGGTCACCCGACGGGACGCTGATCGTGTTCGGCCTGATAGCGAACCGGCAGGAGGACCTGTACATCGTCCGGAGCGACGGCACCGGCCTCGTCCAGCTCACGGACACACCGGACGTGGACGAGCGGCGCCCGGACTGGGGCCTTAACGTCGGCTGATTCAGTTATCGGCCGTCAGGTGGTTCCGGCCGGGCGACGACGTCTTCGGTCAGAGCCTGCTCGCCAACCTGTGGCGCAACGGCGGCGCACTCGCCGAGTACGCAGCCGTGCTGGAGGCCATGCTCGAGTTGAAGCCGGCCAGCTTCACGTTCGAGCAGGCCGCGGCCGTCCCCACGTCCGGATCGCTCGCGGTGCAGCACGTGCGCGATGAGGGACGGACCCAACCGGGACAGAAGGTCCTGATCAACGGCGCCGGTGGGGCGGTGGGGACCTTCGCGGTGCAGCTCGCCAAGGCGTATGGAGCGCACGTGACCGGGGTGGATGCCACCGGGAAGCTCGAGATGCTCCGGTCGATCGGGGCGCACCAGGTCCTGGACTACACGCAGGAGGACTTCACCCGGCGCGACGAGCGATACGACTTCATCCTGGACATCGAAGGGAACCATACGTGGTCGGAGTGCCGACGCGCGCTCACTCCGGACGGGACGTACGTGCTCAGCGGCTTCGACCAGTACGGACGTTCGGGCCATCGGTGGTTCGGGAGCCTGGGCCGCTTCGCCAAGCTGGTTGTGATATCGCCCTTCGTGCGCCATCTGCACCCCTTCCGCGGCACCAAAGATCCCGGAGACCGACTTGTCGTCCTGAAGGAGCTCATCGAAGCCGGTAGCGTCACGCCGGTCATCGACAGGACGTATTCGCTGAGCGAATCAGCAGACGCGATTCGCTATCTCGAAACCGGGCGCGCTCGAGGGAAGGTCGTCATATCCGTGTGAGGCGCACCAACGCCCATATGGAATGGACCTGGTTATGACCGGAGGAGGTGGGCTGATAGCTGGAGCGTGACGCAGCAGAGGATGGCGAGGCCACTAGGCCGGTTGGCAGTCGCCTGTCGTTGATCCAGTGACCCAAGTGTTTGCGCGGCCAGGAGGAGTTCGTCGGACGGCCATTACGAACGAAGCCACGACGATCAGCGTGAGCAGGGCGACCAGAATCACGGCCAGGACTCGCAAATGCGGTTTCCAATCCCCCTACTGATTCCAGGGAACTTGTGGTCACGCTCTCCTGTGTCGCGCGCGGTTCCACACGCGGTTGAGCGACCTGACAGCGGGTGTTCCGCCGTTGGCCCGCGCGCTGGTGGAGGCTGTTCCCCGGGGGAAGCCCTAAGCCGGTCGCGCGTGCCGGGCGGTCGCATCACGAAGTTCGACCCAGCGCCTCTTGAACCCCCGCGTACAAAGGACTTTGACTTCAGCCCGCGCGGCTCCGGGTCGATATGCGGGCCATGAGGTCGACCTCTGTTCGAGGCTCGGTGCTCGCCGCAGCTGTCGCCGCCGTGCTTGCCCTCGGCCTTCCCCTCGCGTCGGCGACGCAAATCTACGACGCGGCCACGAGGCCGAGGACCCACGCGAGGGCCGCGCGATCTCGCCCCGCCGTCGATGTTTCGTCGGAGACCGCGCCGACGATCGCCGATGCCGCTCGAAGCGAGCCGACGTCGGCATCCTCCCTCTTGGTCCGGATCACCCACGACTTCGCGATGCGCGCGCGGCCCGGGCAGGGAAGCGTCGTGGGCATCCTCCCGGCCGGCTCGAAGTACTACCGGACCCCGACCGTCGCTTGGGTGCAGCGCGTGAGTCGTAACGGACGGTTCGGCGAACTCGCGGTCCCGTACAGCGCGACGGGGACGATGGGCTGGATCCCCCTTCGCGGCCTCCAGCATAGATCAACGTTCCTCCAGGTCGACGTCGATCTGTCCAGGCACCGGGTCGTGGTCGAGCGGCGCGGCCGGGTCCTTTTCGGAACGCCCGCGGCGATCGGCGCGCCTTCCTCACCGACTCCGATCGGCCGCTATTTCGTCACCGACCGCGTGTCGTTCCCGTCTGGTGGTGCGCTTGGGAGATACGCCTTCGGCATCTCCGGCATCCAGTCGCACCTACCGGACGGCTGGACGGCAGGTGACCAGCTCGCGATCCACGGGACGAACGACCCAGCCTCGCTCGGGCGGTCGGTGAGCGCCGGGTGCGTGCGGGTGTCGGCGGCCGCCCTCCGCCGCCTGGTCCCTCTCCTTCGCC
>JALYMB010000210.1 GCA_030773935.1 Actinomycetota bacterium
GCATGCAGGTCATCCCGCTCGCGGGAGACACGCAGGGTACGAGCCAGCCCGCCGTCGGTCGGAGGCTAGCCCCGAGACGGACCCGGGACCTTCCTGCGTGTCCACGCTGACACTGAGTCCCAGGGTAGTCGCGGCTCAGCCGGCATCCGTCGCCCCGATCGTGCGTTGCGTCCCAGGGGTTAGGATTCGGCCGTGGTCGACGATTTCTCCGTGACGCGCGTCGCCGAACGCTCCTGGACCGTCGAGGGGGAGCTGGATCTGGCCACCGCCCCGCAGCTCCAGGCCGCTCTGCTGTCCGAGGCCGAACCGGGCGACCTGAGGCTGGACTGTGTCGGGCTCCGGTTCATGGATAGTCAAGGGGTGCGCACGCTCCTGAGGGTGGCGTCCGCACGCCCGCCCGGCGGGGAGCTCGTGCTTCAGCGCCTCACCCCCGAGGTACGCCGCATCGCCGAGCTCGTCCAGCTGGGGTCCATCCCCGGGATCAGGGTCGAGGACTAGCCCCCGGCGGAGACCACCAGCACGGCGGCGTCGTCGACCAGGGTGTGCTCCGACATCAGCACCGCCTCGATCGAGCGGGCCACCTGTTCGGGGTCCGAGCCGGCCGCCCGAACGGCGCGCGTGAGCGCCTCGTCCTCGGCGAACGGGAGGTGGCTCCCACCGCGCTCGACCACTCCGTCGGTATGCAGCACGAGCGACTCGGAGGGAGCCAGCCTCACGCGCTGTTCGCGGATGGGTGGGTCCTCGTAGATCCCCAGCAACATGCCCGTGAGACCCACCGGCTCGACGCGCCCCTGCGCGATCCTGATCGGCAACGGATGGCCCCCGCACGCCACCGTCGCGGCGAACCCGTCGTCGACCTGCTGCAGCAGAACCGCGCACATGGTCACGAACCGATAGTCGTCGACACGCCGGCGGAGGACATCGTTCACGACGGTGAGGACGGCGGCGGGTGAGCTCTCTCGTTCGGCCGCCGACCACGCCGCGTGCCGGGCGATCCCCATCACCGCCGCGGCCTCGACGCCGCGGCCGCACACGTCGCCGATCAGCGCCATGCATCCGCCGGGGGAGTCGACGACATCGTAGAAGTCGCCACCTACGGCAACGTCGCGACCGGATGCCCAATAGCGTGCCGCGAACCGCAGCCCGGGGATGGCTGGGAGTCTCCGTGGCAGCAGGCTCTCCTGTAGCAGCCGCGAGGTCGTGCGTTCGGTCTCGTACAACGTGGCCCGCCGCATGGCCTGCCCGGTCATGCTGGCCACAGCCATGAGGAACCTCTCGTCGTCCTCAGAGAACGGGCGCACGATCGGGAAGGTGATACTCATGCCGCCCACCACCTCGTCACCTGCGATGAGCGGCAGACAGACCAGGGAATGATGTCCCATCGGCATGGACGACAGAAGCGGGAAGCGCCGGTCTCGGTCGGCCACGTCGTGAACGATCACGCTGGAGCGTGTGCGGACCGCCTCCGACATGGGCAGCGCTGCCGAGACCTGGAAGGTGCTCCATTGCGCGATATGCCGGGGGTCGTACCCCTGCTGCGCCAGGACCTCGAGCATGTTCGTGTCCTCGGAGAGGTTCGCGATCAGCGCGCTGCGCGCAGCCATCTCACGCACCCCCTCGACCAACACCGTCTCCACCACGTCGGTGAGGCTCACCGAGCGCGAGAGCGAGGTCGCGAGCCGCTGCAGCATGTCATTGCGGTTCGCCGCCTCCGTCGCGCGCTCGTAGGCGCTGAGGGTGTCCAAAGTGAGCGCCGCCCTCGCCGCCAGGTCCGTGGCGAACGCGAGATCCTCCGGGCCGTACTCCCAATCCCCTTCGGCAACGATGAGGGAGAGGACGCCCGCCGTGTGGCCCCGGGCTGTGAGCGGAACCAGGATGGCCGAACGCAGTCCGAGGTCCTCGACGATGCGCACGGTCTCTCGATCGGCCCCCCTGCGCCGCAGCAGGTCGGCGTCGATACGCGGCGCGAAGTCCGCCCGGCCGGTTCGCATGACCTGCGCCACCCCCGTCTCCGCGTCCGGCGCAACCGGTCGTCGCGCCTGGAGATCCTTCGCGGCGGCAACCTTCGTCGGATCGACATGGGCGACGGCGACGGGTTCGATGCTGCCGTCGTCTTGCCGCAGATGGATCACGCACCAGTCCGACAGTTCGGGCACGACATAGTCGGCGAGGCGCTGCAGCGCCTCCTGCCGGTCGAGGGTCTCCTCCAGCACCATGGAGGCGCCGCTCAAGAAGACGAGTCGCCGGGCGCTCCGTCGCATCGCGGTAGCGGCCAGCTCGAGCCGGGGGATCCCCCACGCCAGGGTCGCGCCCAAGACGACGAACACGGCGAGCGAAGCCAGACCGGCCGCGTCGGCCGTGGAGACCTCCCCCGGCGTGGCCCTGTGGATCGCCAGCAGAACCGTGGAGAGGGCCAGGGAGGCGAGGCCGGGCCCCATCCGTCCGACCAGCGCGGTGACGGCGACCGCGGTCAGGAAGGTGAGTCCGGGCACCAGATGCAGGACGTGGGAACTCAGGAACGCGGCCGCAACCGGCGCCGACACCGCGAGGGCGCAGCCGCCGAGGAACCTCCAATCCTCCCGAGGTCGGAGGAGGGAGCGATCATCCGAGGAGGAGGGGGTGAACCGCGTCATGGCCTCGCCGCGACTGTACGCCATGCATCGGAGCGGGCCCGCGGGGGGAGCCGACGGAACCTTCCGCGCTCAGCGATCCGATCGGAGCTCGACCCACGCGGACGATCGTCCGTCGCGGGCGCTGACGCCCCACGCATCCGCCAACGTCGCGACCAGATCGCGGCCCCACAACGACGCGTGCGGCCGGTGCGCTGGATCCCGGTCGGTACGTGAGCGCTCCATCGCCTCCGACGCGTCTTCGACCTCCAGGGAGAGCATCCGATGGGCGCGCACGCGAAGCTGGATCGGGCGTGGCTCACCGGCGTAGGCAAGGACGTTGCTCACGAGCTCGCTGACCAGCAGCTGCGCGTCGTCCAACGACCGCGGGGACAGACCGCTCCCGGCCGCGCGCACCAAGCGCCGGGCGATCGAGGGGGCGGCGACCGTCGGCGGAAGCTCCGTCTCGAGGATCTCGTTCTGGTGGGTGCCCATCCCGGGTCCATACCCCTCTCCAGCTTCACCAACCCCCCCGGGGATCCGGCACGAAAGGTGGGCATGTCCTGGTAGGCCGCCCCGTCTTAAGTCCCCTAACGCCTCCGCCGATGGGTGCATATGGGCCAACGTCGGCGCACGAGCAGGCACGATAACCGGATCCGCACGACGCGGATCGCCGCGATGGTTGCGGGCCTCATCGCGCTGTCGGCAACGACCGGCGTGCTGCCGATCGCGGGCCACGCTCGCGGGAGCGTCGCCCACGCCAACCCCATCGTGGCGGGCTCGAGTTCTTCCGACGCGGCCGATCACGCCGCTGCCATCGCTGCGGACACGGCGAAGACGCCCCGACCGGGCCTCGACTCGGCCGGAACGCCCACGCAGCACCGTTCGAGGTCGTCGGCCTCCTTGGTGGTGCGCGTCGCCTCGGCGACGGCAGTGCATCGACGGCCCGCACGCGCATCGCAGACCGTCGGGACGCTTCCTTCGAGCTCGAAGTACTACCACGTCGCCCTCGCCGCCTGGGTGGAGAAGGTCTCCCCCGACGGACGGTGGGGGCGCGTGGAGATCCCGTATGTGTGGCCACGGCGGGCCGGATGGATACCGCTGGACGGTCTTCGCCGGTCCACGACCCACGTCGAGGTCGAGGTGGACCTCTCCCGGCACCGCGTGATGGTCAAGAAGTTCGGGAAGGTCCGCTACGGGTTCTCCGCCGCCACCGGTTCGGCCTCGTCTCCCACGCCGCCGGGCGAGTACTTCGTCACGGACCGCATCCCGTTCCCGTCGGGCGGCTCGCTGGGATCGTTCGCGTTCGGCATCTCGGGCATCCAGCCCCGCCTCCCCGCAGGCTGGAGCGGCGGCAACCAGCTCGCGATCCACGGCACCGATCAGCCCTCGACGATCGGCACCAGCGCCAGCGCCGGCTGCATCCGTGTGGGGGAGAAGTCGCTTCGCCGGCTGCTGCCGATGCTGCAACTCGGCACGCCCGTGATCATCCACAGCTGAGGCTCGAGCGCCACACCCCCGGCGGGGCGCACACGCCGGCCGGAGGTGCGCCGGAGCTGCGATAGTCCCTGGACCGGCGTCCACGCGAAGGGGGATCGTGCGGGTACTGCTCTGGCACGGGTGGCTGCTGGACGGATCGGGTTCCAACGTCTCCACGGCGCGGCTCGCGCAGTCGTTCGCGGCCTCCGGTCATGACGTCGTGCTGTTGTGCCAGGAACCTCATCCTGAACGGTACGGGTGGATCGACGCCCACGGCACCGTCGGAGCGGAGGGCCCACAGCTCCCCGGGAGCTCCGTTCGGCCGGCTCCCGGCCGATGCGTGATGCTGCGACCCCAGATCGGCTCGTTGCTTCCGGTCTTCGTCATGGATGAATACGAGGGCGTCGAGGTGAAGACGTTCCTGCAGATCTCGGAGGAGGAGCTCCAGCGCTATCTGGCGCTCAACGTCGAGGTGCTCCGCGCGGCAGCGGCCTGGCACGGGAGCGAGGCCGTCATCGCGGGACACGCGATCCCGGGCGCGACGATCGCGGCCAGAGCCCTGGGTTCGGGGGGGTTCGTGGCGAAGGTCCACGGCAGCGATCTCGAGTACGCGGTTCGCCGCCAGGATCGGTACCTCGAGCTGGCCCGCGAGGGACTGGCCGCGGCACGGGCAGTCGCGGGTGGCAGTCGGGATGTCCTCGAGCGTTGTGCGGAGCTCGGGTTGGAGATGGCGCACGCAGAGGTGATCCCGCCCGGCGTCGACGTCCGGGCGTTCCGGCCGCGCGGCCGGCGTGAAGCGCTCCTGGAGGCGGCCGGCCGACTCGATGGAGCGTCCCCATCCTCTGCGGGACGCCAGGCCCGCGCCGACGCCGAGGTGGAGCGCGCCCTGGCGGCTCGCGATGCCGGCGCCCTGGACCGGCTGGCGCGAACCTACGACCAGGGGGTGCCCGACCCCGAGGCAGCCGTCCGGCTGCGCCGGCTCGCGCAGCGGGATCGGCCGCTCGTCGGCTACCTCGGCAAGCTCATCGGGGCTAAGGGTCCGGAGCTGGTCCTTGCCGGCGCCGCACGATCGCGACACGGACCGGACGTGCTGGTCATGGGGTTCGGGCTTCATCGTGAGCGTCTCGCGGCGCTCGAGCTCGCCATGCGTCGGGGCGACGAGGACGCGATCGCGTGGCTCGCTGAGACATTCCGGATGCAGCTGGAGCTTCCCGCCGATCACCTCCGCAGGATGCCCGGGGCCGTCACGTTCACCGGCCGCCTGGATCATCGGTTCGCCCCGTGGGCGCTGGCGGCCGTCGACGTGCTGGTCGTGCCCTCGATCGTGGCCGAGGCCTTCGGCATGGTGGCCACCGAGGGGGCCGCGACGGGCGCTCTTCCTCTCGTCGCCCGTCACTCCGGCCTGGCAGAGGTCGGCGGGGTCCTCGAGACCGCAGTGGGACGTCCGGGAGCGTTCTCGTTCGAGCCCGGGCCCGGCGCCGAGCGACGGATCGCCGATGGGATCGACGCGCTTCTGTCGCTCGAGGGTTCCGAGCGAGACGGGCTGCGAGCGGCGGTGGCGGCGACCGCCGCCCGAGAATGGTCGTGGGACCGTACGGCGTCGCGGTTGCTGTCGGCGGCGAGATGAAACCTCGTCCGCCCGAGCGTGGCGAGAGCGCCGGTCACGCGAGGCGGCGCAGAGCGGCGCGCAGCGCCCGTCCTCGCGGCCGGGCCGTCCACGGCGTGCGCCCCTCCCGAAGGCGTCGTTCGGCTTCGGCCGGCACGACCCACGCGGGGGATCGGAACGCTTCAACGGGTGGCGCCGTGGTCCGAACCTCTAGGAGGAAGACCGGGGTTCGCAGCCGGCTCGGACGCAGTAACTCCCACGGGCGTTTGATCAGGACCACCTCCGTGACCGGGTGGGCATCGAGGTCTCCCACGACCCCTGCCTCCTCGCGTGCCTCGCGCGCGGCGGCGCCGAACGGCGTCTCTCCCGGATCGACGCGGCCGCCCGGAAGCGTCCACCTGCCGGTGCGGGACCGGACCAGGAGGACCTCCAGGCCGTCCGGCTCGTCGGTCTGCAGCCGGTAGCAGACGGCAAGCGCCCGAACGGGTCGGCGATCGGCACGGGATCCCGACGGCACGGCTTCGATCCCCGTCAGCCCAGCACGTCGAACCGATCGATCGCGACCGAGGAGCCTGTGGATCCCGGCCGTGCCCGTCCGGTCGCAACGATGCGGAGGATGTGCCCTCCACCGGTCAGACCGTCGATCCGAAGCGCGACGCCGAAGGTGCGCACGCGCGCGTACAGGTCGACGGTGCGCAGCCGTTCACCGTCTATGTAGATCTGCGCCCGGCCACGGTTCGGCCCGGTGACGGTGATCCATTCGATGCCGGAGCCGTCGAAGGGCATCCTGGCCGCCGCCCCCGCCTCGACGGTCGCGGCGTACGAGCCGCCGGAGGCGCGCGCCGCCTGCACGCCGCTCCAGGTGCCGAAC
>JALYMB010000211.1 GCA_030773935.1 Actinomycetota bacterium
GGCCTCGCCCGCGGCCACGGCCGCGGCGGAGCCGCCGCTGCTGCCGCCCGGCACCCGCTCGAGGTCGTACGGGTTGTGCACTGGCCCATACGCGGAGTTCTCATTCGAGGAACCCATGGCGAACTCGTCGCAGTTGGTCTTGCCCAACAGCGCGGCGCCGTGACCGGAGAGCCGGGCCCACGCCGTGGCGTCGTACGGCGGCACGTAGCTCTCGAGGATCTTCGAACCGCACGTGGTGCGGATCCCCTTCGTGATGAAGACGTCCTTGAGCGCCAGCGGGATGCCGGCGACGGCGTGTTGCGGCGCCCCACTGGTGCGATGGACGTCCAGCTCCTCGGCCCGCTCCAGGGCCACCTCCGGCGTGAGGGTGAGGAACGCGTTGACCCTCTCGTCCACCTGGTCGATGCGATCCAGGCAGGCACGCGTGATCTCGACGGCAGAGGTCTCCCCCGCCGCCATCATCGCTGCGAGATCTGAAGCGGTGCGATCCCAGAGCTCGCCGGCACTCACGTGCCGGTCTCCTGGATCCGCGGAACCTTGAACCGGCCCTCCTCGGATTCGGGCGCGTTCGCGAGCGCGGCCTGCTGGCTGATCCCCGGCTCCGGCATATCCGGCCGCAGGACGTTGGATCGCGGGATGGCGCTTGCGGTGGGCACGACGTCCTCGGTCGCGACCTCACCCACCTTCGCCGCGTGTTCGAGGATCAGGCCGAGCTGGACGCGTAGCTGTGTCTTCTCGTCCTCGGTGAGCGCGATACGGGCGAGCCTGGCCACGTGCTCGATGTCGATCTCGACCGGCATCCGCGCAGTCTAGCCGGGCCCGTCCTCCAGCAGCCGGGCGGCGGCGTCGGGAGGGATCTCCATCAGCTGGTGATCGACGAGACGTCGCAGGAGCTCGGCCCACCCGGGTCCGGCCTCGTTCACGGAGGCCATCAGCGAGGCGGCCTCCTCGTGCCGGCCCTCGGTGGCCAGGCCGATCGCGGCCCAGTACTTCACCTCGAGGAGGGCGGGGCCGGCGGCCAGGGCGGCCTCGCGCTCGCGACGCACGCCCTCGGCGTCGTGCGCCAGCTCGAGCTCCTCGGAGCGCTCCAGATGCTCATACGACCGGTGCACATCCACGAGCCGGCGGAGCTCGGTGTTGGGGGCCGGGTGATCGTCCACGTGCAGGTGCATCCGCACGCCGCGCCAGGGCTCGTCCATCCGCTCGGCACCCACGATCAGGATGCCCGCTGCCTGCCGGCCTCGGAGGTCGCCACGCTCGGCTTCGGCCGCGTCCAGCGCGGCCAGGAACCGGTCCGCGAGCGCCCCGGAGGAGCCCGTGTAGGCGGCGGCCATGGCTCCCCACACGGTGTCCCGCCACATCATGTTCGCCTGGCAGCTGAACGCATCGCCGCCCGTATGACCGGCCGCCGGGATCGTGCGGGCTCCCGTGTGCGTCGCGACGTTCCCGTGCGCGTCCACGATGCCCACCTGGCGAACGTCGGCGTCGGGATCGTCGGCCAGCAGGCGGGCCAACGTCTCCGACGCAGTGGCGCCCGCCCGCAGGAGGTCCAGCCCGCGGGGACCGTAGGACATCTCCAGGAAGGCCTGGGTGGCCACGGCGCCGACGCCCGCCTCGGCCCACGGCACGCTCGCGCCCGCCGCGAACCAGTGCGACTGCACGGCCACGCCCATCTCCCCCGTCTGCGGGTCCCTCGCGACGATCGAATAGGTCACCGGCCCAGTCTCCTCAGGAACGCATCCTCGTCCAGGATCTCAACGCCGAGCGTCACCGCCCTGTCGTACTTCGAACCCGGGCTGTCGCCCGCCACGACGAAGCTCGTCTTCTTGCTGACGCTGGAGGCGACGCGCGCGCCGGCAACCTTCGCGGCCTCGGTCGCTTCCTCGCGGGAGAGCGTCTCGAGCCCGCCCGTCAGCACGATCGTCTGCCCCTCGAGCGGCTTGGGGCCGTCATCCGCCACCACCTCGTCCGCCAACCGCACGCCGGCGGCGCGCAGCTTCTCGATCAGCGCGACGTTCTCCTCTTCATCGAACCACTCCCGAACCGTGGCGGCGATCTCCGGTCCGATCTCGGGCACGGCGTCGATCTCGTCCTCGGTGGCCGCCGCCAGCGCATCGATCGAGTGGAACGCCGCGGCGAGCACCTGCGCGACGTGCTCACCGACGTGGCGGATGTTGAGACCCACCAGCAGTCGCCACAGGGGACGGTCCTTCGAGGCTTCGATCTGCGAGAGGAGGTTCGCGATCGACCGCTCCTTGAACCCCGGCAGCGTGGCGAGCTTCTGCGCGTCCAGCGCGTAGATGTCGGCGGGATCCTCGATCAGCCCGCGCTCCAGCAGCAGCATGACGGTCTTGTAGCCCAGGTGCTCGATGTCCATGGCGCCACGACCAGCGAAGTGGAACAGCCACTCCAGGCCCTGGTCGGGGCAGCCGCGCTTGTTGGGGCAGCGCCAGTCCGCCTCCCCTTCGCGGCGCACGAGCGGGGTGCCGCACGAGGGGCAGTTCGCGGGCATCTTCCACCGGCGCGCGCCCTTCCGGCGTTTCGTGAGCACCGGACCCACGATCTCGGGGATCACGTCGCCGGCGCGGCGCACGATCACGTGATCGCCCTTACGCACATCCTTGCGCCGCACCTCGTCCTCGTTGTGCAACGTGGCGTAGGTCACGGTGACCCCGCTCACGAAGACCGGTTCCAGCACCGCGAACGGCGTCACCTTGCCGGTGCGGCCGGTGTGCACATCGATCGCCTTCAGCTGCGTCGTGCGCTCCTCCGGCGGGAACTTGTACGCGATCGCCCACCTGGGGGCGCGACCCGTGGCGCCGAGCTCCTGCTGCTGCGCGACCGAGTCGACCTTGATCACGACGCCGTCGATCTCCCAACCGACGCTGTGCCGGTCGCGTTCCCACCGCTCGATGTACGCGATCGCGCCGGCGAGGTCGTCGACCCGCTCGACGGTGGGCGCCACCGGCAGGCTCGCCTCGCGCGCCCACTCGAGGAACCCCATGTGCGAGACGAAGCGCACGCCGTCCGCGTACCCGAACGAATGCACCCACAGGCGCAGCGGCCGAGAGGCCGTCACCTTGGGGTCCTTCTGCCGGAGCGACCCCGCCGCAGCGTTGCGCGGGTTCGCGAACGGGCGCTGTTCCGCCTCGAGCAGGCGCCCGTTCAGCTCCTCGAAGGCCTTTACCGGCAGGTAGATCTCGCCGCGAACCTCGATCACGGGCGGCGGGGCCTTCATGAGGAGCCTGCCCGGGATGCCCCGGATCGTTCGGACGTTCGCCGTGATGTCCTCTCCCGTCACGCCGTCGCCGCGCGTGGCAGCCTGCACCAGCACGCCACGCTCGTACGTGAGCGCGCACGCGACGCCGTCGATCTTCTGCTCACAGGTGTACGCGACGTCGGTGCCGACGGCGCGCTCGACGCGGGCCGCCCACGCCTCGAGCTCCTCGCGGCTGAACGCGTTGTCCAGCGAGAGCATCCGGGCCCGATGGGTCACCGGGGCGAACAGGTCGATCGGGGCGCCGCCGACGCGTTGGGTGGGCGAGTCCGGCGTGATGAGCTCGGGGAACGCGTCCTCCAGGCGGACGAGCTCGCGCATCAGCTCGTCGTACTCGGCGTCGGAGACCTCCGGGTCGTCCAGCACGTGGTAGCGGTAGCTGTGGTGGTTGAGCTGGTCGCGCAGCTCCTCCACGCGTACCTTCGCCTCCGCGCGCCGGCGCTCGAGGTCGCGCTCGGCCCTCACCTTCGTCGCCACTACCGCGCGATCTCCACGCCGCCGGCCACGCCGATCCGCTCGCCCACCACCACCACGCCGCCGTCCACACCCGGCACCTGCTGCAGGTACTGGAGCGCCTTGCGGAAGCCGTCCTCCTTGGGCAGCAGCGCCTGCACGCCCGCTGCTGCGGCGTCGGCCAGCATGCACGAGGACGCCAGGACGGCCAAACCGTCCGGCCCCTCGCCGCCGCGGCCGCGGCCCAGCGTGGTGGACACGCCGACGCCCTGTCGCTCGGGCAGCACCACCACGGAGAGCGGCTCGCCGCCGCGACGCTTCACCGAGAGCTTCATGCGCTTGCGCGTGACGATGAAGTAGTCACCGCCGCAGGCCACGGTGACCTCCGACATGGCCCGCGACAGGAACCGTC
>JALYMB010000212.1 GCA_030773935.1 Actinomycetota bacterium
CCACCGGCCCTCCTGGCATAGCCACCGGTCCTCCTTAGGAGGTTGCGATGGCGGCGATCAATGTGGGCATCACGACGTCGCCGCTGGCGCCCGACTTCAGCGCCCGGTCCGCCTGCGTGATCCGCTCGTGGATCGCCACCAGCTCGGCCATGCTGAACCGGTTCGCCTGTTCGCGGTAGCGCCGCGCCTGCCAGTCGAACCGCAGACCGGCCCGCCTCGCGAGCTCCGCCGGCGCCATGCGATCGGGCTGCGCGCGCACCTTCATCAGGTCCCGGAGGCGGCTCGCGATACCGCCGAGCACCATGAGGGCGTCGTCGCGGCCCTCCTCCAGCGAGCGGAGCGATCGGATCGCGCCCGCCAGGTCCCGGCCGAACGCGCGGTCACACAGATCCCACACCTTGTGCTCTCCCAGGCCGTGGAACTGGCGCGTCACGAGCTGAGGCGTGAGCCTCTGTCCGGGGAACGCCGAGGCAAGCTGCTCCAACGCCGATGCCAACTCCGCGGGGTCCTCCCCGAGCGTCTCCACCAGGGACCGGGCCGACGGCGGCGCCAGGTCGATCTGTCGTGCGCGAGCTCGCTGGATCAGCCAGGGCTCGAGGTCCTTGCGCACGATCTTCAGCTCGCGGATCTCGCCGACGGGCTTCACAGCCCTCTCGAGGGCGGCCGGGAGCTTGCCTCGCTCGGCCGTTCGGCAGCAGATCACCAGCTGCGAGTCGGGATCGGGGGCGGCGAGGTACGCGACGAGCTCTCCCATGGCCTCCTTCGACAGCGATCGGGCGTCGGTGACCATCAGGGCTCTGCGTTCGCCGAACAGCGACGGTGTCGACAGGTCCTGCAGCTCGCCGCCCTGCCATTGGCCGGCGTCCACCTCGGTGGGCTTGAGATCCCCGAGGACCCGCAGGGCCCCCTCGCGCAGAAGGAAGTCGTCCTCACCCCAGAGGAGTGTCACGCTCGGCGGTACCGTCGAGGGGCTCACGGGACCGATCGTACCGCGGCGGCCCGACGCCCCTGAGGGCCGGAGGTCGTCGTCGCGGTTATCGCCAGGCGGCGACGCCGGGAGAGACGTCCTCCTGGGCCACGCTGCCGTTGTCGGCTTCACCGTCGGGACGGTCGTCCGCCGCGTCGCGGTCGGCGCCCCCGCGGAGCGTGGCGGCCTCGGCCTCGGCTCGCTTGCGAGCCTCCTCCGCACTCTCGACACGCTTCATCAGCTCGGGGATCTGGTTGCGCAGGCGCTCGACCTCCGACTCCAGCTGGGGATCGCTCGTGACGACCTCACCGCTCTCCTTCGCGAACCGCAGCGCCGCCTCGGCGGCCTCCGCCGCTCCGTACGCTCGCCGCGCCCGGGCCTCGGTCGCCTCGAGACGATCCTCGAGCTCCGCAACCACGGCCGCGAGCTCGCCGGAACCGTCGGTCTCGACGTGCGGCCGGTCCGAGACGGGGTCGGTCTGCGGCCGGGATGCCGCCTCCTCCACCTGCCGTTCGAGTTCCTGGATCCTGGCGGTCGCGCGCTCGACCTCGTCCTGGAGGAGCAGTGTGGCAGCCTCGGACTCCTCGCTGGACTCGGCGGCGACGGGAGTCGCGGCGGCGGACGCGGCGAGGTCCGCCTCCAGCACCTGCTGGCGCAGTCGGAAATCCTCCGCCTGAACGCGGACCGTCTCGTAGACCTCCTGGAGCTGTTGCAGGTTGGCCTCGGACACAGCCAGGTCGGCCGCGGCGGCCTCCGTGCGCTCCTGCGCCTCTCGTGCCGTGCTCTCGGCTTCCTGCGCCCGCTCCTCGGCTCCCAGCAGGGCCTTCTCGACCTCGACCAGGCGTGCCTCCACCGGCGTCAGTCCCTCACGGACCTCCCCCGTGCGCGCCCGCTCCTGCAGCTCGCCGACGCGCGTCTCCAGGTTGTGGGCCCGCTCCATGTCCTTCATCTGCGCGACCGCAGCAGAGAGCTCTGTCTCGAACTGCGCCGCTCGACCCTGTGCATCGCGCGCCTCGGCCTCGATGGAGGCGAGGGCGTCCGACGCCTCGACCGCACGCTGTTCGGCCTGTTGAGCCCGCTCCAACGCTTCGGCGATCTGCTGCTCGGCACCTTCGTGAGCTGCCTGCAACTCATCCAGGCGGGCCTGGAGAGGAGCCTGTGCCTCCTCGATCTCGTGCACGTTGCCCGACGCGGCCTCGAGTTGCGCCTCCAGTTCCGCGGCACGCGACCCCGCGTCTCGGACCTGCGTCTCGCCCATGTCGACCGCCACTTCAAGGTCCTGCACCCGGCGCTCGGCATCGGCGGCACGTTCGACGGCTGCGGCACGTTCGAGCTCGGCGGCCTGCCACCGCTCTTGGACCTCGGCCAGCTCTCCGGCGAGACGTTCGCGCTCCTCAGTGAACCGGGTCCGCTCCTGCTCGGCCTCGCGCACGGTGTCGACGGCCTGCTGCGCCTCCGCGGCCGCCCGCTGGATCTCGGTCTCGAATTCGGCTGCGCGCGTCTCGAGCTCCTGCTCGACCTCCATGAGCCGGACGAGCTCGCTCCTGGCGCCGTCCCGCTCCAGTTGCGTGACGGCCAGCGACTCCTTCAGTTCCTCCGTCTGGTGCGCCACGGCCTCCATCTCGGACCTGTGGCCCTCCTCGCGCGCCACCGCGTCGGCGAGCTCACGTTCCAGGTCTGCCACACGCGAGCCGACGCTATCGACCTCGGTCCGGGCGTTCGCCTCCGACTCGCCCAGGGATTCCAGCCGCGCCATCGCGTCGGCGAGCTCGGTCTCGAGTGCCTCCGCACGATCGGCCGCGCCGCCGAACTGCGCGAGGCGGACGCCCGCGTCGGCCAGCAGCGTGTCGGCATGGACCGTGTGCCCGACGAGCTCTTCCTCGCGGATGCGGGCGGCCTCCAGCTGAGCTTCGAGGATCAGGGCGCGCTCGGAGAGCTCGCGGATCTGCTCGGAGACCCCGGCGGCGTCTGCCTCGCCATCGTCGGAGGTACGAGTCAGACGTGCCTCCAGCTCGGCGACGCGGATCGCGAGTTGCTGCACGTTGGCATCCCATACCTGTGGGTCCGGGTCGGTGAGATCCGCCTCCGCCGCGAGGTCGTGCGACCCCTGGCGGCTGAGCGCCTCTTCGAGCTCCTCGACCCGCGTCTTCAGCGTCTGGGCTTCCTGCTGGGTCTCCGCGAGCTCCGCTCGTGCCGATTGCAGATCGGAGAGCCTCGCCTCCAGCTCGATCTCGATCCTGCGTCGGTCAGAACTCCTGGGCATGATTGCTATCCCGTCCTCTTCGTCTGAGTCGTTCTCTCTGCTCTTCGCATCGGCAGTGGGGTCTAGAGCTTTAGACGTCGGCCGAGGAAATCCCCGTGCGTGGGAGATGCCTGGAGACGCCCTAGCGAGCCGGCTGCACGAGCGGGACCCCGCCCTGGAACGAGATCGTGATCGTGCCCCGCTGGTCCGTGCGCCAGACCTGGGCACCTGTGGCCTCGATCGATGCGAGCGTGGCAGGCACGGGATGCCCGTAGGTGTTCTCGCCCACGCTCACCACCGCGACCTGCGCGTGCACGGCCTCGAAGAAGGCCGGGATCGAGGTGGCGGCGCCGTGATGCGGCACCTTCAACACGTCCGCACCGAGGTCCACGCCGCCCTCGAGGAGCCACTCCTGAGCAGGCTCCTCGGGTTCGGTGGCGAAGAGGACCACGTCGTCCCCGCGGGACAGGCGCGCTACGATCGCGTCGTTGTTGGTGTCGGACTCGGTGCCGGTCCAGCACCGATCGGGCGACAGGATGTCCAGGCGCAGATCCGCCACCGTGTAGGTGGCGCCCGCGCGCGGATGCTGCTCGGGCACCTGCTCGTCGGCGATCGCATCGTCCAGCGTGGCCTGCAGGCCCTGATGCTCGCAACCGGGATCCAGGATCAGTCCGACGGGGATGCGCGCCAGCACGGCCGGCAGGCCGACGATGTGGTCGGCGTGCGGGTGGCTCGCCACCACGACGTCCAGCCGCTTGATCCCGAGCGCCGCGAGCTCGGTCGCGACCTGTTCCTCGTCCGGTCCCCCGTCGACCAGCACCGTGGCGCCGCTGGGCGACGTGATCAGGGCCGAGTCGCCCTGGCCCACGTCGAAGAAGTGCACCGTCAGCCCGTCGGGCACCCCCGCCGACAGGGCCGAGGACCAGACGAGCAGCGGCAGCAGCATGGCCGCCGCGACCGTGGCCGAGCGCGGGAGCTTCCGGCCGCCGTGCAGCCACCACGCGGCGAACACGAAGGTGGCGAGTCCGCCCACCAGGACCCAGGGACCGCCGCGCGAGGTCACGTACGCGACCGGCGCCTTCGCCAGGTTATCGGCGATCAGTTCCAGGTACCGCATCGGCAGCAGCGCGAGGAACGCCACGAGCCGCCCGAGCGGCACGAAGACCAGGCCGAGCACCGAGGCCGCGATCCCCAGCAGGAGCGCCGGCGCCACCGCCGGGAACGCCGCCAGGTTGGCGGCGATCGTGACCCCAGGGACCTCGTGGAAGTGGAACAGCAGCAGCGGTGTCACGCCGAG
>JALYMB010000213.1 GCA_030773935.1 Actinomycetota bacterium
TTCGTGAGATTGCCGTGATCGTCCTTCGTGAACACGAACACGTCCTCGCCGACCGCGTCGCATCCCCAGCTCTTGAAGTTGCGGCCGTCCGGCAGTTTCTTCGTCTCGATGTTCTCGGGGTTGTCCAGGGTGCCGCCGGACTGGCCGGCCACGAAGAAGAAGTGGTTCGGATAGGACGGGCCCGCGACCGAGGAGAAGAAGTTGTCGCTCAGCACGTACTCGCGCGCCCAGTCCCAGTACGCGGGCACCTGATGCTCGTTGAGGACGGAGTACGCGAACGGATCGCCGAACTTGCCGGTGTTGAACCCGTCGTAGTTCCCGCCCGCGAAGCAGTTGAGGTACGCGGCTCGGTCGTGCGGCAGGTCGCCGGGGAGCCAGTCGGGGCAGTCGATGAGCGGGAACTCGGCGCCTGCCTTCAGGCCGGTCATCGTGCCGTTCGCGCCGGGGAAGCGACCGAAGAGGTTGTTGAAGCTGCGGTTCTCCATCATGAGGTACACGACCTGCTTGATCGGCCACTGCGTCTCGAGCAGCGCCGAGGGCGTCTCCGTCACCCGCTTGATCGGTCGTCCGCCCGTGCAGGCGAAGAGGGTGGCGCCGGCCACGGCCATCGCGGAGCGGTTCAGGAAGCTGCGTCGGGTGATGCGTTCGTGGTGTTCGGGCATCGGCGCCCCAACCTACCAAGCGCCCCTCGGGACGGTATCCTCGCAGGCCCGTCGTCCGGAGCACCCGTGATCACCCGAAGGCTTGCGCTGCACATCGTGTCGGTGTCGTTGCTGCTCGCGGCGTGCAGCGGCGGCGGAGGTGGCGACCCGTCGACGAACTCACCTCCCACCTCGCCGCCGCCGGCCTCGACAGTTCCGCCCACGTCCGTCGCTACCACGCCGGTCGCACCGCCCTCTCCGTTCGCGTCACCGCCACCGACCCACGGCGCGATCGCGAGCGATTGCGTGCACGGCTGGGTCACGCCGCACGAGGGAACCGCCCGTTTCCTCGAGCCGCTCGGCATCATCCGTCGCACGTCGGGGATCGAAGGACCGCTCGTCGTGATGGACATGCGGTATTTCGAGGGCCCCGAGTCACCGCCCTCGGAGCAGGGGTACCTGCTCGCGGTGCAGCGCTGGTACATCCGTCTGTACGCGGAGGACGATCCGTCGTTCCAGGGGCGCTTCCTCGTCGAGGCGCGCCGGTTCGGCCGGGGGCTCTCGGCCGTCGCGGCGTTCGACACGGGCGGGTGGCGCTCGCCCGACTGGACGGGGTTCCAGTTCGACAGCACGGACACGACGCCGAAGCCCGTTCCCGGCTTGCCGGGCGCGTGGGAGGGCGTGCCTTACGACTTCGTCAAGGGCGGCGCGGGACTCCAGATCCCGGGGCTGCCCGCCGAGGTCGTCGGATGCCTCGACGGCAGCTAGGTATCGTTCCTCGAGAGGCGGGTGGCGGCAACGCGGCAGGATCTTGTGGGTCCGAATGTCTGCAGGCCACGGGATGGGCGCTCCTGGCGATGTTCGTTCGGCCGATCAGGAGGGCCGATCGATGATGGGCACTGTCGTTGCCAGGGGTGTGCCGAACCAGTCGGAGAGCGCTGCTCGGAGCGCGGGCACGGCGGTGTCGATGGGTTCGTCGATGGTTGCGGCCCAGGCGATGTGGACGTCCGGGCGGATCAGGAGGGCGTCGGCCGGCCGGTGATCGGTCGCGGTGGTGTGGATGTCGACGCGATGCTGCCAGTCCCGGGCGGTCTCGCGGAGGTCTCCGCGGTCGGCGAGGTCGAGGAAGACGGGCCGCGCCGTGTGCATGAGCTCCGCGACGCTCGTCGCGCCCCGGTCGGTATGCAGGGTGAGGTCGGGTGCGAAGGTGCCGATCAGGGCGTGGTGCTCGTGGCCGGGGAACGGGTAGCGGACATCGGAGCCGGCCATGAGGGCTCCGAGGCGGCGCAACGGCTGCTCGTCGAGGAGCAGTTCCTGGAAGAGCTCCCGGAGGGCTTCGGCGGCCGCGTCGTGCCCGCGCCGGATCGCGACCTGGGCTTGCGCGTGCAGCATGTTCCGTGCGGCGGCGAGGCGGCGTTCGTCGTGATACGTGTCCAGCAGGCCGATCGGCGCCCAGCCGTGGATGTCGGCGGCCAGCTTCCAGCCGAGGTTGACGCTGTCGAGGAGGCCGGCGCCGAGCGCGACGCCCGGTGAGGGGAACAGGTGGGCGGCATCGCCGGCCATCAGGATCCGCCCGTCGCGGTATCGCTCGACCTCCCGAGCGTGAAAGGTGAAGCGCGTCAGCCGGGTCGGTTCTCCCAGCGGCAGCTCCACGCCCAGCACCCGGCGGATGCTGTCCCCGAGCTCGGTCACGGTCATCGGCTCCTCGTCGTCGTACTCGGTGGACTCCTCCTCGCTGGTGAACAGCCCCATGAGCTCGGGGTTTGTCGACCCGAGGGCGAACTCGCCGCGCTCGGTCCGGGTGAACCCGAACTTGATCCGGCCCACCCCGGCGACGTCGATGTCGCCGCCTTCGAGCAGGGTCACGGACTCGGGCACGGTGACCAGGGCGAGCCGCTGGACCTCTGGGTACGTGATGCCGGGGAACGGGATGCCGGCCAGGTCGCGCACCCGGCTGCTCGCGCCGTCGCAGCCAATGAGGTATCGGGCGGTCACCCGGTCGGGCCCGTCCGGGCCGCGCACCTCCGCGGTCACCGTGGCGTCGTCCTGGCTCAACCCGACCACCTCCCGGCCGCGGCGGATCTCGGCGCCGAGCTCGCGGGCGAACTCGTCGAGGACGCGCTCGACGATCGGTTGCGGGAGCGGCAGCACCTCCATCGGGGGATCCGCGAGCTGGGTGAAGTCCACGTGCATCCCGCCCCACGGGAGCCGGGGTGCCGGCCTGGCAGCGGTGCCGGCTGCTTCGAATCGCTCGAGCTCGCCTCGGTAGCGCAGCAGTTGCAGGATCTGCCCGCTGAGACCGCCGGCCTTCGGGATGTCTCGGATCTGCGGCTGCCGCTCCAGTACCAGCGGCCGCACGCCGGCCAGGCACAGTTCACCTGCCAGCATCAGGCCGGTCGGGCCGGCGCCCACGATGATCACGTCCGCGTCCATCACTGGCCACTCCCTCGCAGTCTTTCGTCGCGTCCCCGCGCGACCCGGTCGTCGACGACAACACACGCATTTCATGACTCCTATTTCCGTAGGTTCTGGCCTCGGTCGGCGATTCTGCGGCACGACCCGGGTATTGCCGCAAGCCCCCGATGCGCTATACGTTGAAAGTGGAGAGGAGTGAGTAACCCCTTCTCCTCATCGTCCTACCCTCCGCCTGCGGCATCAACAGCCCGATCCGAGCCCACGCCGCCTCGCTGAGTTCTGGCGAACGCGTGACCCACCCAGACTGCCGCAATCACCAGCACCGACGTGGGAGACACGCCGTAGGGGTCAGCCTCCGACGAGCGTCGCGGCGCCGACCGCACCCGACAGGTCGCCGAACTCCGTGGTGAGCATGGCGGGCGGGCGATCGGGGACGAACAGCCTCGGTTGCATCTCCTTCGCGATCCGAGCGACGAACGTCGCGCCGAGCCGGTCGCCGAGCCCGCCGCCGATGATGATCGCCTCGAGATCGAGCAGGTTCTGCGCCGAGGCGAGCGCCACGCCGAGCGCCCACACGGCGTCGTCGATGAGCGCAAGCGTCATCGGGTCTTTGCGCTCGAGCGCGTCGGCGATCACGCCCGAGGACATACGCGTGCGCCCCTTCTTCTTCATGATCTCGAACAACACGGTGCTTTGGCCGCGTTTCACGAGGCTGCGCGCCCGTGCCCCCATGCGGGCGCGACCCGCGTATGCCTCGAGGTGCCC
>JALYMB010000214.1 GCA_030773935.1 Actinomycetota bacterium
ACGAAGGTTCGAGGGCGCCGAGAGGAGACGTGCGCGTGACGGAGAAGGGGCTTCGCGAGGTCGTCGCCGGCCAGACGAAGGTGTCCGACATCGACGGCGCCGCCGGCCGGCTCTGGTACGCCGGCTACGAGATCGGTGACCTCTCCATGAACGCCTCCTTCGAGGAGGTCGTGTACCTCCTGCACCACACCCATCTGCCGAACCGCGACGAGCTCGACGAGCTGCACGAGTTCCTCATCAACGAACGGGAGCTCTCGCCCTTCCTGCTGAAGCTGATGCCCGATCTGGCCCAGCAGACCTCGCCGATGTCGATGTTGCGGACAGGGATCTCCGCCGCCTCGGCGTACGACCCCGACGGCTGGGACGAGAGCCCGGAGGCGCAGTACCGCAAGGCCATGCGTCTGATCGCGAAGACCCCGACCCTCATCGCCACCTATCACCGCCTGCGCACCGGTCAGGAGGTCATCCCGCCGAACCCCAAGCTCCCTCACGCCGCCAATTTCCTGTGGATGCTGCTGGGCGAGGAGCCGGACCTGGACGACGCAGCCGTGCTGGACACCACGATGATCCTCTACGCGGACCACACGATGAACGCGTCCACGTTCACAGCGCGCATCATCGCCTCGACGCTGGCCGACATGTTCAGCGCGATCACCGGCGCGATCGCCGCGCTGAAGGGGCCGCTGCACGGCGGCGCGAACGAGGAGTCCATGAAGATGGCCGAGGAGATCGGCTCCCCCGACAGGGCAGAGGCCTACGTCCGCGACCTCCTCGGGCGTCACGAGAAGGTGATGGGCTTCGGCCACGCCGTGTACACGACGATGGACCCGCGTGCCACGGTCCTGAAACGGCTCGCGCGCGAGACCGGCGAGCGCCACGGCGACACGCGGTGGGCCGACATCTTCGAGGCCCTGCAGGCGACCGTGTACGAGCAGAAGGAGCTGTGGCCCAACGTGGATCTCTACGCGGCCGGGGTGTACCACGTGCTGGGGATCCCGACCGACCTGATGACGCCGATCTTCGCGATGGCGCGGATGGCCGGCTGGACCGCGCACGTGCGCGAGCAGTACGCCGACAACAAGGTGATCCGCCCGGCGAGCGAGTACGTCGGGCCCACCGACCAGACCTGGGTCCCGATCGAGGAACGCTCCTAGCCGGGTTCGGACGATCCCGGCAGCTCGACCTCTGCCGGATCGGGTCCGAGCGAGCGCTCGCCCACCAGCAGCCCGAGCGCGCCCACGGTCACGAGGACGGACCCGACCAACGTGAGGTAGGCGCCCGCCTCGGTCTCCGAGCCTCGCCCCCCGGTCGAGAGGAGGGACACCGCCCAATCGACGCTCGCAACGGACGCGACGATCACGGTGGCGAGCAGCAGGCCCGCTGCGAACCGCGAGGCCCGCGCGAACGCGAGCAGAGCCAAGAATGGAAGTCCGAGGGTGAGCGCCCATCGGCTCCCCTGCACCACGTGCTGCGAGAGCGGGATCACGTCGAGGCCCCACGCCAACCGGTACACGAATCTCCCGCTGTACCGGTATACGGGCAGGATCCCGCCGACGACCAGCCCCGCGACTCCCACCGCGACGACGATGGTCCAGAGACGCGATCGTCCCTCTACGCGCCCGTCGGACGCGGGAAGAGACCGGCTCCCTCCACCACCGCGCGCACGGAGGCGTCGTGACCCATCCCCATCAGGTGGATACCGCTCACGCCGGGGATCGCGCGGATGCCCTGCACCACCTCGATCGTGAGATCGCGCCCGACCTCCTCGGCGTCGTCTCCCGCGTCCTCCAACGCCTGCAGCATCGCCGGCGGCACGCGCACGCCGGGCAGCTTCTCGTTCATGAATCGGGCGCCCTTCGCGTTGCGGAGCGGCACCAACCCGATCAACACCTTCGCGCGTTCGAAGACGCCGCGCGCCCGCGCGAACTCTACCCAGGCCGCGAGCGCCTCGACGTCGTAGGCGATCTGGGTCCAGATCAGGTCGGCGCCGGCGTCGAGCTTCCGCTCCAGCCGTGCCGGATCGTACGGATCGGCCAGCGGGAGGTCAGCCACGCCGATCAGGTAGCGGGGCGGATCCTCGATGGCGGCGCCCGACAGGGTGGTGCCCTCCTCGCGGAGGCGGCGAGCCAGCCCGACCACCTCCAGCACCGAGAGATCGTGCACCACCGAGGCATCGGGATGGTCGCCGATCGCGATTGGGTCGCCCGTCAGGCACAGGACGTTGCGCGCACCCAGCGCCCAGGCGCCCAGCAGCTCGGACGTGATCCCCAGGCGGTTGCGGTCGCGGACGGTGAGTTGCAGCGTCGGCTCTATCCCGGCC
>JALYMB010000215.1 GCA_030773935.1 Actinomycetota bacterium
CCCTCGAGGTCGGTCTCGGCCGGCCCGTCGGCCTCGCCGGTCCCATCGCCGACGCCACCGGCGCTCCCCGACAAGCCGCTTCCGCGGCACGGAGCGCCCTCGGCCACCTGCGTGAACGGGTGGCGGACCCCCCCCGAGGGCTCGCCCGACGCCACGGATCCGCTCGGCATCATCCGGCGGACCACCGGCGAGGAGGCCCCGTTCAAGGTCGTCGACATGCGACTGTTCGTCGGTCCGGAATCGCCTCCGTCGGTCGGGGAAGGCGCGAAGGGCTATCTGCAGGGCATCCGTCGCTGGTACATCAGGCTCTACGCGCCCGACGACCTCACCTTCCAGGGCCGCTTCATCGTTGAGCAGCGGCGGTTCGGTCGGGGGCTTGCGGCGGTGGCGCCCTACGACACCTCGGGGTTCCGCTCTCCGGACTGGCGCGGGTTCCAGTACGACGTCACGGACACGGACCCCCGCGTCGTCCCGGGGCTGCCGGGGACGTGGACGGGTGTGGAGTACGACTTCGTGCAGGGAGGAGAAGGTCTCGACCTTCCGGGCTTGCCCGCCGCCGTCGTGGGATGCTTGGAGACCTCGTGAGCGACCTCAAGACCTCCAACACCACCGGCGGGTCTCTCGGCGGGCTGATCGTGGCCATCGCCGGCGCCGCAATCAGTGCGATCCTGTGGGTCGCGAAGATCAACCCGAGCTCCGACGTCGTCGCCCGCCTCAACCTGCCGCCGGACGTCACCACCGGGTGGAGCGGGCTGGCGATCGTGGCGGCGCTCTGCGGGGGCGTGGCGCTGTTGTTCGCGCTCGTGCGAGGCATCGCGAGCCGTCGCGGCGTCATGGGCCTCACCGTGGTCATGGCGGTGATCGCGCTGTCGTATCCCGCGGGCATCGTCCTGGGTGCGGTGGCGCCGGAGAAGCCGGGGCCCTTCAAGTAGCCCGGATCCACCCGCTGTACGTGCCATGTCCGCGCTTTCGGAGCTCGTTGCCGATGACCATCCGCTGGATCTCGCTGGTGCCCTCCCAGATCCGGTCGACTCGCACCTCGCGGTACAGGCGCTCCACCGGCTGCTCGCGCATGTAGCCGCGCCCGCCGTGGATCTGGACCGCACGGTCCACGACGCGGCCGGCAGTCTCGCTGCATACCAGCTTCACGGCGCTCGCGAGCGCATGCAGCTCCTTGCGATCGGCGCCGTGCGCGGCCTGCCAGCAGACGCGGTACAGCATCGACTTCGCCGCCATCAGCTCGGCGGCCATGTCGGCCAGCATGAACTCGACCGCCTGGAACGCCACGATCGGGCGGCCGAACTGCTCGCGTTCCCGGGCGAAGGCCAGGGACAGGTCGAGGGCGCGCGTGGATGCGCCGACGGTGCGCGCACCGATCATGAGCCGTTCCTCCACGAACCAGTCCCTCGTGAGGTCGGAGCCGCGGCCGATCCCGCCAAGGATCCGGTCCTCGCCGACACGCACGCCCTCGAACGCGAAGATCGGGTGCTCGAACACGAACGTGTGCATGTACTTCGGGGTCCGGACCAGCCGCACGCCCGGCGAGTCCTTGTCCACCATGAAGATCGTGGCCTTCGCTGGGTCTCCGTCCACGTGCACGTGCAGGAGGAGGAGGTCGGCCACGTCACCCGAGGTGACGTGCCACTTCTCCCCGTCGATCACCCACCCGTCGCCGTCGGAGCGGGCCGTCGTCGTCACCATGCTGGGGTCCGAGCCCGCCCCCTCCTCGGTGATCGCGTAGGCGTCGCGCCGCTCGCCCCGACACGCAGGGCGCAGGAAACGCTCCTTCTGGTCCTCGGTGCCGGCCGCGAGCGGGATCGAGGGGCGCCACGGGATGTCCCACAGGGAGCCCGTGGCCTGCCCCCACTGCTCCTCCACGAGCATCTGCTGGAACAGGTCCAGGCCACGGCCGCCGTCCTCGAGCGCGTGGTTGATCGCCGGGAACTCCCAGTCCAGGACCGCCCGCTTCGCGGCGGCGGCGCTCTCGGGCGTGAGACCGCCGTTCTCCTCGCACTCGTCCTCCAGGGGGATCAGCACCTGCTGCGTGAAGTCGCGCGCCCTCACTTGCAGGACGCGGTCGGCGGGGTCGAGCTCCAGATCCATCGTGGCTCCCTCGGACGGCGGTGGTCGCACGCAGTCTAGGAAGCGGCGCGCCCCTGCGGAACGAGACCGGACCGGCGCCTGCGTGTAGCGTTCGACGATGCTCGCCATCGTGCTGGCGCTGGGATCGAGCGTCGGGTGGGGATCGGCGGACTTCCTGGGCGGCCTGTCCGCCAGGCGAGCGCCGATCCTGGTGGTGGCCGCCGTCTCCCAGACGGCGGGCCTGGCGCTCACGCTGCTGTTCGTGGCATGGGTGCGTCGCGGTCCCGAGGACCAGGCGGTGCTGTGGATCGGCGCGGTGGGCGGTCTGATGGGGGCCGCCGGCCTCTCGGCGCTGTACCGGGGGCTGGCCGTCGGACGCATGGGTGTGGTGGCGCCGATCGCCGCGATGTCGGGCCTGGTGCCCATCGCCGTCGGTCTGCTCGCACAGGGAGACCGGCCCGCATCGGCGCAGATCGCCGGCATGGTGCTCGCGATCGGCGGCATCGTGCTGGCCGCCCGGGCGCACGACGAGGATCCGACGAACCGCGTGGCCGCCGGCGTGTGGCTGGGCCTCCTGGCCGCCCTGTTCCTGGGCTCGATGGTGGTGGCCCTGGATGCCGGCGGGGACCGCGATCCGGTGTGGACGATCTTCATGGTGCGGGTGAGCTCGGTGGCCGTTCTGTGGCTGGTGGCCGCCGCGCGCCGGCCGTCGTTCGCCGCGATGCGCCCGAACGTGTGGCTGCTCGTGGGCGCAGGCGTCCTGGACAACCTGGCGAACCTGTTGTTCGTCCTGGCGTCTGCCCGCGGGCTGCTGAGCCTGGTTGCCGTGGCGGGGTCGCTGTACCCGGTGGTGACGGTGCTCCTGGCCCGAGCCGTCCTGGACGAGCGGCTGCAGCGGTGGCAACTGGTAGGCGTCGCTGTCGCCCTCGTGGGCGTCGCGCTGATCTCGCTCGGGTGAGCCGCTGGGGCCTGTCGCCGCTGGCCGCCACCCTGACCTCCCGATAGGCTGGCCCGCCATGAACCAGCGCGACGTGGTGATCGTGGGAGGCGGCCATAACGGGCTGACCTGCGCGGCCTACCTCGCGAAGGCCGGACTGGACGTGGTGGTGCTGGAGCGCCGCGAGATCCTGGGGGGCGCGGCCGCCACCGAGGAGACCTGGCCCGGCTATTCGGTCTCCAGCGCCAGCTATGTCGTGTCGCTCATGCCCCCCCGCATCGTCGACGAGCTCGAGCTGCGGCGCTTCGGCTACGACGTCTCCATCATCACCCCGGACTACTTCGTACCGTTCCCCGACGGGACCTCGCTGACGCTCTGGGGAGAGCTCGCGCGCGACTGCGCGAACATCGCGAAGCTGTCGCCGCACGACGCGGACGCGTACGCGGCGTTCGACACGTACTTCGAGCGGGTGGCGGCCCTGGTGAAGGAGCTGCTGTTCGTGGTGCCGCCGAACCTGCGGCTGCGCGATGCGGCCTCGTGGGCACACACGGCGAGCAGGCTCCGCGGCATGACCGGCCGCGACGTGCACGAGCTCGTGCGGCTGTTCACCATGAGCGCGGCAGACTTCCTGGACGAGTGGTTCGACGACGATCGGGTGAAGGGCGCGCTCGCCACACAGGCGATCATCGGGGCGTGGTGCGGCCCCATGACGCCCGGTTCGGCCTATGTGTTGATGCACCACTGGATCGGCGAGATCGACGGGCACTTCGGCGCGTGGGGCTGGGTGAAGGGCGGTATGGGCGCGGTCTCGGCCGCCATGGCACGCGCCGCGGAGG
>JALYMB010000216.1 GCA_030773935.1 Actinomycetota bacterium
GCACGACCCCGCCCGCGACCGTCTCGCGGCGACCCGCCTCTCGCACCACGAAGCGATCGAACACATCGAGCGTCAGCGGCCGCGACAGCCGGATCCGCACGAACGACTCGCCACCGGGTTCCAACGAGGCGCCGCCGTAGATCCGCATCCGCGCGTCGGCCTCGGCCGCGCCCGCGTACAGCTTGAACGCGCCCCGGCTCGTCACCGGGTGGTCGAGGCCGCGGACCGGCCGCAGGCTGGCCTCGAGGGTGCGTGTGGGCCGCCAGGCGCCGACCCTTCCCAGCACGTCGCCGCGCTGAAGGGTCTCGCGCTCGGTGCCGACGAGGTTCGCGGCCACCCGGGATACCGGGCACGCCCGCTCCTCGGCGGTCCCGTGGGTCTGCAGGGAACGGAGGCGAGCTCGGCGGCCGGTGGGGTAGAGCTCCACCTCCTCGCCCACGGCGAGGCACTCGCCCGTGAGGGTTCCGGTGGCGACGGTGCCCGCCCCCACGATCGTGAAGACCCGGTCGACGAACAGGCGCGCCCGCGCGTCCCCGGGCGGGGGCGCGGCGGCTAGCATCCCGTCCAGAGCGGCGGACAGCTCATCCATGCCGGCTCCGGTGACCGATGAGACGGCCACGATCGGCGCGTCGCCGAGGCCGGTGCCGGCCAGACGCTCTCGCACCTCGTCGCGGGCGATCCCCAGCGTCTCGTCGTCCACCAGGTCGCGCTTCGTCAGCGCCACGACCGCATCGGTGACGCCGAGGACGTCGAGGATCTGCAGGTGCTCCTCGCTCTGGGGCTTCCAGCCCTCGTCGGAGGCGACAACGAACAGCACCAGCGGCACCGGCCCCACGCCGGCCAACATGTTCGCGATGAACCGCTCGTGGCCGGGGACGTCCACGAAGCCGATGTCGCGTCCGCTCGGCAACGTGCACCAGGCGTAGCCGAGGTCGATCGTGAGCCCGCGGCGCTTCTCCTCCGCCCAACGATCCGGATCGATGCCGGTGAGGCGGATGATCAGGCTGGACTTGCCGTGGTCGACGTGCCCGGCGGTGGCGATCACGCGCAGCTCGCCGGCCACCTCAGTCCTCCAGGAGGTCGTCGCCCTCCAGCGCGTACCAGATCGCGCGCGCGAGGTCAGCGACCTCCTCGTCGCGAACCGTTCGCAGATCGAACAGCACGCCGTCGGACTCCACCCGACAGAACACCGGCGGCGATCCGTCACGCATGCGCGCCGCGAAGGCGGGCGGGTCCGGGCACCGTACCGCGACGCCCCACGAGGGCAGGGCGCTACCCGGCACGGAGCCGCCACCCACCACCGACTCGCAGCGGCGGACGCGTGCGCCCTCCAGGTCGCCTCCCACCGTCCGAGCGAGATGTTGGGCGCGCTGCTTCACGTGCTCGGCGGACTCGCGGAGCATCTGGTGCACCGGGATCGAGTCCCGCCTCCCGCGCACGTACATGGCCAGCACCGCCTCCAGCGCGGCGACCTGCATCTTGTCCACCCGGACCGCGCGTGCCAGTGGGTGCCGGCGGAGACGCTCGACCAGGGCGGCCCGTCCCAGCACGATGCCGGCCTGCGGCCCGCCGAGCAGCTTGTCCCCGGAACTCATCACCAGGTCCGCGCCCTCCGCGAGCGTCTGCTGCAGGTCGGGCTCGCCCGCCGGCACGCCGTCGTTTCCGTGTCGATCGACCGCTCCCGAACCCACGTCGTACAGGAACGGCACGCCGCTGCTCGAGGCGAGCGTCGCCAGCTCTGTGGTCCTCGGAGAGGCCGTGAAGCCGACGACGCGGTAGTTGCTCGGATGCACCTTGAGGATGGCGCCCGTGCGATCGTTCACGGCGGCGCGATAGTCGGCGAGTCTCGTCCGATTCGTGGTGCCGACCTCCACGAGCTTCGCGCCCGACGCGGCCATGATGTCCGGGATCCGGAACTCACCGCCGATCTCGATCAGCTCTCCGCGGGAGACCACCACCTCCTTGCGGCGCGCCAGGGCGGCGAGCGAGAGCAGCAGAGCCGCCGCGCAGTTGTTCACCACCAGTGCGGCTTCGGCATCGGTGATGGCGATCAGCATGGTCTCCGCACGGGTCGAGCG
>JALYMB010000217.1 GCA_030773935.1 Actinomycetota bacterium
CGCTCGGCCTCGTTCCGCACGTCCTCGGGCATCCCGGCGTCGGCGATCTTGGTCCGGTACTCCTCGATCACGTCGCCCTCGGTGTCCTCGCCCAGCTCCTTGCGGATCGCGCTCATCTGCTCGCGCAGGAGGAACTCGCGCTGGCGCTTCTCCATCCCCTCGCTCACATCGGTGCGGATCTTGTCCTTCAGCTCGATCTCCCCGAGCGTCTCGCGGGCCCACTCGGTCACGAGCTCCAGCCGGCGCTCGACGTCCACGGTCTCCAGGATCTCGATCTTCTGCTCGAAGGAGAGGTCCGGCGAGTAGCCGCTGGTGTCGGCGATCGCGCCGGGATCGCTGATGCCGCGCAGGAACTCGGCCACCTGCGGCACGCCGCGAGACTCCACGATGGACTCGGCGACCGCCCGGTACTCGCGGGCCAGCTCCTTGGCACGGGGCGTGGGCTCCCCGTCGGCGGCCGACTCGACCTGGACCCACGTCGCCTCTCCGGTCCCGGCCACACCCACGCCTACGACGGCCCGGTGCAGGCCCCGGATCACGAGGGCATCCTGACCACCACGGAGGCGGCCGACATCCTCGACCTGGGCGACGGTGCCGATCCGCGCGTAGCGTCCGTCCAGGCGCGGGACCAGCAGCAGCTCGCCGCCGTCGGCGGCCTGGACCGCAGCGGCGGCCTCGTCCGACTCGATCGTGAGGGTGACGACCATCCCCGGCAGGACGACGCCGGTGGTCAGCGGCAGGAGGGGGAGAACTTGCGTGTCGATCGCCATGGTGGGCACTCCTTCTCGGCTCGTGCGGGTGCCGGACCTGACCGGTCCCTGATGCAAGAACACCCTGCCTCCGCGTGCCTATTCCCGGCTGGTAATCACGATTACACGCCCCACCTCGCTCCGCCCGGACACCGGGTAGGCTTCCTCCCCGCCCTCTGGAAGGACCTGACCCGGCGTGCTGCGGTTCGCGACGTTCCTGGCCCCCAGCATGGAACCCGTCTACGCCTGGATCGCCGACGCCGTCGCCGCAGGGCTGGGCACGACCGCGCATCTCCATGTGGGACGCGACTACGCGGAGCTCGCCGATGGCCGTGCCGACGTCGCCTTCCTGTGCGGCCTTCCCTACGCGCGACTGGCCGACGCATCCTCCCCCACCGTGGTGGCGATCGCCGCACCGGTGCTCACGGGCGAGCGGTACGGCGGACGCCCCATCTACTACTCCGACGTCATCGTGGCGGCGGACTCCCGGTTCCGATCGTTCGCCGACCTGCGGGGGGCCGCCTGGGCCTTCAACGAGCCCGACTCGCAATCGGGCTTCGGGGTCGTCCGGGCGCACCTTGCCCGGATCGGCGAGACCGGCGGGTTCTTCGGCCGGGTCGTGGAGGCGGGCTTCCATCACGTGGCGATCGGGCTGGTGGCCGAAGGCACGGTGGACGCCACCGCGATCGACTCCCAGGTGCTCTCGATCGCGCTGCGGGACGAGCCCGGGCTCTCGGACCGGATCCGCGTGATCGAGGCGCTGGGTCCATCCACGATCCAGCCGGTCGTGGCGGCGGCGAGCATGCCCCCCGACGAGGCGCGATCCCTGCGCGACGCCCTGGTCGGACTGGCCGGGCGGCCCGATGCCGGGGACATCCTGGCCCGAGGGTTCCTGTCCCGGTTCGTGCCCGTGGACGATGGCGACTACGACGACATCCGGGCCATGCAAGCGGCGGCGGACGCCGCCGGCCTAGCAGGATTGGGAACGCCGGCGGAATCCCTCGCTCGGGGCTCAATATTTGCCCCCGAACGGCCGACATCACATGCATGAGCATGCACGAGGCGATCTGCCCCATATGCGGAGCGATCAACCACGCCGATACCGACACGTGCTGGCGCTGCCTCGCTGAGGTGCACCCCGCGGCGCCGCCGGCCGCGGCCCGAACGGCCGACGCAGCCTCGGCCTGAACCTCCGCCCCCTCGCGACCCGCGATATCGAGACGATCCACGCCTGCCGGGAAGCTTTCCGGCCGTACCCTGCGTTGTGAGACTCGACGCCCGCGCGGCGTCCGTCCGTGTCCGGAGCCCGCCCGGACGCCGCAGACCCTGAAGGAGCGCCGAGGTGGGAC
>JALYMB010000218.1 GCA_030773935.1 Actinomycetota bacterium
AAACGACCGTCCTTCGTCTGCTTGAGGACCGCGGCGACGTCCACGTCCCGAGCCGTCCGCACGACGTCGATCAGGTCCTCGGTCTCCTGGGCGCGCACACCGGCCGCGGTGAGATCCGCCTGCGTGACGTAGGTCCAGATCAGATCGGCCTCCGGCACGTACGCCATGCGACCGAGCGCCGTCCCCACCAGAGCCAGGTACTCGCGCGGATTGTCCTCGTACAGGGACTGCACGAGGGCGGTGTGGTCGAACGGGTGCTCCCGGAGCGTGGCCGCGATCCGAAGCGTCTCGGGCTTCGTGGCTTCGTACTGGAACTTGCCGGTGTCGGTGACCAGGCCCGCATACAGGCAAAGAGCGGTGTCGTCGGGGACGTCGCCGCCCATGAGCGTCACCAACCGGTACACCATCTCGCAGGTGGATGACGCATCGGGATCGATCAAGGCGATCGTGCCGAGGCCGTCGTTCGAGCGGTGGTGATCGATCCAGATCAGCTCTCCCGCGCGATCGGCGGAGGCCTGCAGGCGACCCAGCCGGTCGGCCGAGGCGCAATCGCAGGTCACCATGATGTCCGGCGCCCGCGGGAAGTCGGCCGCCTCCACCAGACGGTTCGACCCCGGCAACAGCGAGGCCCACCGGGGGGGCTCCAGCGGCTCGTTGGGGAACGAACAGATCGTCTCCACGCCGCGGGCTCGCAGGAAGGCGGACAGGCCCAGCATGGACCCGAGCGCGTCCGCGTCCGGGTTCACGTGACAGGCCATGGCGACGGTGGTCGCGCCGCCCAGCACCTCCGCGGCCCGCTCCAGAGGATCGGTCACTTGGCCTCCTCGTCGTGCATCTTGCGGATCAGCGCGTCGATCCGTTCCCCGTTCTCCATCGACAGGTCCTCCTCGAACTCGAGCTGGGGCAGGTACTTGAGGCGCACCTGCCTGCCGACCATGGTCCGCAGGTGCGGGCGCGCCGACCGCAGCCCGGCGCGGGTGCCGGCCCTGGCCTTCTCGTCACCGAGCGACGTGTAGAAGATCCAGGCGTGCCGAAGGTCGGACGTCACCTTGACGCCGGTGACCGTGACGAATCCGACCCGCGGGTCCTTCAGCTTCAGGATCTCCTCGGCGAGGATCTCGCGGAACTCCTCCGCCACGCGATCGGTACGGCCCGTCACGTCTCGTCCTCCGGCCAATGCAGTTCGACCTCGGCTGCGATGATCTCGACGCCCGACCACCCTTCCACGAACCGCTCCACCTGGTGCATCACCTTCCGCGCGTGGTACTGCTCCCGGTCCACGGCGGCCACCGCGAGCGCTGCCCGTTGCCAGAGATCGTGATGGTCCACCTCGGCCACCGACACGTTGAACGTCGAACGCAGGGCGCCCGTAAGGGACTTGATCACGTGCCGCTTGCCCTTCAGCGACGCGCACCCGGGGACGCGCAGATCGAAGCGCGCCGTCGCAGTGAGCATCGTTACAGGGAGCGCGCCACCTCGCGCACCTCGTAGGCCTCGATCACGTCGCCCTCCTTGATGTCCTGATATCCCTCGATGCCGATGCCGCACTCGTAGCCCTGAGCAACCTCCCTGACGTCGTCCTTGAACCGGCGCAGCGATCCGACCCTGCCCTCGTAGATCACGATGCCGTCGCGAACCAGGCGGGCTTTGCCGTCGCGCCGGATGGTGCCGCTCAGGACGTAGCAGCCCGCGATCACACCCAGTTTGGGGACGCGGAACAGCTCGCGGACCTCGGCCCGGCCCAGCTCCGCCTCACGCTGCTCGGGCTTCAGCATCCCCGACAGCGCGGCCTTCACGTCGTCGATGGCGTCATAGATCACGCGGTACAGCCGCACGTCCACGCCCTCACGCTCAGCGAGCTCTCGGGCATTCGCGTCCGGCCGCACGTTGAAACCGATCACGATGGCGTTCGACGCGAGCGCCAGGCTGATGTCCTGCTGGGTGATGCCGCCCGCGGCGCTGTGCACGATCCGCACGCGGACCTCGTCCTGCGGAAGCTTCAGCAGGGCGTCGCTCAGGGCCCCGAGCGATCCCTGTACGTCGGCCTTCACGATCACGGTCAGCTCGGGGATCTCCGACAGTTCCGCCTGGCGCATCAGGTCCACCAATGTCGGCGGCCGGGTGACCACCAGCTCGGCGGCCCGCGTCTTGGCCTCCCGCTCGGCGGCGAGATGGCGCGCCTCGCGCTCATCGCTGACCTCGCGGAAGTCGTCGCCGGATTCGGGAACGGCGTTCCAGCCCAGGATCACCACGGGCTTGGACGGACCGGACTTGGTCACCGTGCGGCCCAGCTCGTCCTGCATCGCGCGGATCTTGGCGTAGGTGGTGCCGCTGACCAGCGCGTCGCCGACATCCAGGGAGCCCTTCTGCACGAGCACCGTGGCAACGGGGCCGCGGCCCTTGTCCAGGTGCGCCTCGATCACGGTCCCGCGGGAGCGTCCCGTGGGATCCCCCTTCAGCTCCTCGAGGTCTGCGACGAGCAGGATCGTCTCGAGCAGGCCGTCGAGGTTCACCCGAGCCTTCGCCGACACGTCCACGAACTCGTAGGTACCTCCCCATTCGGAGGGCACGATGCCGAGCTCGACCATCTGGGTGCGGACGCGCTGGGGGTCGGCCTCCTCCTTGTCCACCTTGTTCACGGCCACCACGATGGGGACGGCCGCGGCCTTCGCGTGGTCCAGGGCCTCGACGGTCTGCGGCATGACACCGTCGTCGGCGGCGACCACGAGGACGGCGATGTCGGTGACCTGGGCACCGCGGGCGCGCATGGCCGTGAAGGCCTCGTGACCGGGCGTATCGATGAACGTGATCTCGCGCTCCCCGACGTGTGCCTGATACGCCCCGATGTGCTGCGTGATACCGCCGAACTCTCCGGCAACGACGTCGGTGTCCCGGATCGCATCCAGCAGCTTCGTCTTCCCATGGTCGACGTGGCCCATGATCGTCACGACCGGCGCGCGGGCGATCAGCGCGGATTCGTCGACGTCCCGCCCGACCTCGGTCTCGGCCTCGTCGTCTTCCACGCCCACGATCTCCGCGTGGTAACCGAGCTCGGCGGCGACCATCCCGATCGCGTCGTCGGAGAGCGAGGTGGTGGCTGTGGCCATCTCTCCGGCCGTGAACAGGACCTTCACGACCTCTGCGGGAGACCGGTTCAGCTTGTCCGCTATCGTCTGCGCCGTCGAACCACGGATGAAGCGCATGACCGACATGGAGGGCGCGCCGGGCCCGGGGACGGTGGATGGCGCGGGCTGCGCATCGGGCTTCGCATCGGCCGGGGCGGCGGGCGCGGCCGGGGCGGGTGCAGCGGGCGCGGGATCCGGTACCACGCTGAGCGTCGGTGCGGTTGCCGCCGGAGCCGCAGTCTTCGGCGCGGGCTTCTTGGCCTTCTTGGGCTTCGGCGACGGGGGTGGCTCCAGCACTTCGCGGCGCTTGGGAGCCGTCGTGGCTTTGCCCCCCGAGGCACGGAGCCGCGGCACCATGTCCTCGGGCACGCTCGAGGAGGCGGACCTTCCGGCCACGCCCATCTCCTCCAGGGTCGACAGCAGTTCCTTGCTGGCGACACCCAGTTCCTTCGCAAGTTCGTGAACCCTCAACCCGACCCCAGTTCCTGCTCGATGACATCCCGTAGCCTATCGGCTCCGTCGCGTCTCCCACCGGCCCGCAGCGCCCGCGTCAACGCGTCACGCGCGAAGGCCGCCTCCACGCACCTCGGATCCCGGTGCACGTACGCCCCGCGACCGGGGGCCGACCCCGCGGGATCGACCAGCAGCCCACCGTCCGTTGTCCTCACGACCCGCAGCAGCGCGCTCTTCCGGGTCCGCTGCCGGCATCCCACACACGACCGCTCCGGCACGGAGTCGACGGACCCCCTACTCGTCCGAGACTTCCGTCTCACCGTCCGCGGCGACCTCACCAACGCCCGGGGGCCCGGAGGGAGCCTCCGCGGCGCCGGGACCCTCGGGGGAGGTGTCGCCGGATGCGGAGCCCGAGGCAGCCCCGCCCTCGGGCTCGGCCTCAGGGGGCGCCTCAGGGGCCGGTGAAGGGGCCGGTGAAGGGGCCGTCGCAGCCCGCTGGTCCTCCGCGAACTGCGTCTCCGATTTGATGTCGATCCTCCAGCCCGTGAGCCGCGCGGCGAGGCGGGCGTTCTGCCCCTCCTTGCCGATCGCGAGCGAGAGCTGATAGTCGGGCACGATCACCAGCGCCGTGCCCGTTTCGGGGTCCGTGCGGACCTCCTTCACCTTGGCGGGCTGCAGCGCGTTCGCCACGAATTCGCCCGGGTTCTCGCTCCAGGGCACAACGTCGATCTTCTCTCCGCGGAGCTCGTTCACGACCATGCGCACGCGTCCGCCCTTGGGCCCGACGCACGCGCCGACCGGGTCGACGGCGGGCTCGCGGGAGGAAACGGCCATCTTGGAGCGGTGGCCGGGTTCGCGCGCCACCTGCTTGATCTCGACGATGCCCTCCTCGATCTCGGGCACCTCCATCGCGAAGAGCGCCTTGAGGAGCCCGGGGTGCGAGCGCGAGACGACGATCTGCGGACCCTTCGTGCCCTTGCGCACCTCGGTGATGTAGGCCTTGAGTCGCTCGCCGTTCCGGTAGGGCTCCGACGGAACCTGCTCCGCCTGCGGAAGGAGCGCCTCCACCTTCCCCAGATCGAGCAGCGTGTAGCGACGCTCGGACTGCTGGACGATGCCCGTCACGACGTCGCCCTCCCGCCCCGCGAACTCCTCGTAGGTCATCTCACGTTCCGCGTCGCGAAGCTTCTGGAAGATCACCTGCTTGGCGGTCTGGGCCCCGATGCGACCCTTGAATTCGTCGGTGACCTCGACCTCCTGCTCGGACAGCACCTTCATCTCCGTGGTGGGTTCGGCTCCCTCCTCGGCGGGCGGAACGTCGATCTCCTCGAGCTGCTGCACCCACACGCGCAGGTCGCCCGACTCGGGATCGATCTCGGCCCGCGTTCCCACGAACTCGTCGTCTCCGTTCGGGTTCTGCTGCTTCCACCACGTCTTATAGGCGGAGGCCATCGCCTCCTCAAGACCCGCGAGGATCGTCTCGAACGCGACGCCCTTCTCTCGCTCCAGCTCGCGGAGCGCGGCGATCATCTCGGCATTCATCTGGCACCGCTCCTCTTCAACTCTGCGTCCCAATCGGCGACGGTCCGCGCCGACGCGATCCGGTGGTACGGGACGCGTAGCTCTCCGCCCTCGGTGGCGACGACGATCGCCTCCGCGTCGGCCGAGACCAGCGCGCCCGCGTGGTTGCGAGCGCCGTCGATCGGTTCGGTGGTCCGAACCTTCACCCGGTCGCCCACCCGCCGCTCGAAGTCCACCGGTCGCCGCAACGGCCGTTCGATGCCCGGCGAGGACACCTCCAGAGCGTAGGGGCCCGGCGCGAAGCCCTCCAGGTCCAATCGGCGAGACACCTTCTCTGCGGTGTCCGAGATCGTGTCGATGTCGACGCCGCCGTCCCGATCGACGACGACCCGGAGCACCTTACGGCCGGCCTCCCGGTTGAAGGTCACCTCGACCAGCTCGAGCCCCGCCGCTTCGATGACGGGTGCCACCAGCGCTTCCGCGTCCACCTGGCAGACCCCCTCCGTCGAAAACAAACGTGGGCGCGAGCCCACGTCAGACGTGCTCCGATGCGTCGTTCGGAATCGAGTATACCGCTGCCGCAGCTAACGGCCGCGGCGCTGGCCGTCGGGGGTGCCCCAATGGTCCCGCGCGTTCATTCGCCTGACCAGGCGCGGCTCGTCCCACCCGTCGTGCGCCGGCACCCCCAGGGCCTGGCAGGCGGCCTCCGCCGCCTCCCTGGAATCGAACTCATCACGGACCCACAGGCCCGTCACGTCCACCAGCAGCAGGTCCCACGTGGCCCTCCCCACGTGCTGGACCACCCCCTCGACCTCTGGCCGGAGCGTGGCGAACCGGCGGAGGGACCAGGGAACCGACGCGCCAGCCATCCCTGGAGCCTAGCCCCTCATGGCGCGCCGGCGAGCAGGGCCTCGGCGGCATCCACGGCGGCGTCCAACGCCGCGGACGACCGCTCGCCCGTCGACCGCAGCTTGAACTCGGCCTCACCGCGCCCCAACCCTTTCTTGCCCACGACGAGCTGCACCGGATACCCGATCAGATCAGCGTCGGCGAACTTCACCCCGGCGCGTTCGGCTCGATCGTCCAACGCCACCTCGACACCGCGCTCCCGCAGCTCCCCGTAGATGCGCTCCGCGTGCGTGCGCACCGCGTCCTCGTCGGGATTGGCGAGGATCACCACGATCTCGAAGGGTGCCAGCGCCTTCGGCCAGCGGATGCCTCCCTCGTCGTGGTACTGCTCGACCACGGCCGCCATCACCCGGGAGATCCCGATCCCGTAGCAGCCCATCACGAGCGGTTTCTGCGTGCCGTCCTCGTCCTGGAAGGTGGCCTCCAGGGGAGTCGAATATCTCGAGCCGAGCTGGAAGATGTGGCCCACGACGATCGACCGTCCGATCTCCAGCTCGCCGCCGTCCACCGGGCACCGGTCGCCCTCCCGGATCTCCACGAGGTCCTCCCACCGGTCGACCCGGAAATCCCGGTCGAGGTTGGCGCCGGTCACGTGTGTGTCGGGGCGGTTGGCGCCCGTCACCCAGTTGGCGCCGCCGCGCACCGACGGGTCGGCGAACACCGTGACGTCGTCGC
>JALYMB010000219.1 GCA_030773935.1 Actinomycetota bacterium
GGGCGCATCGCCACGTCCGGGCGCGTCGACGCGGCCGCGCGCGCGGTGGCACCGTTGCGGGAGGCGTTCGGGGCCGATCGCCTCTTCGTCGCCGTCGAGCACCGCGTGGAGTCCCGCTCCGGCGAGGAGATCCGCACGATGCTGCGGCTGGCCGAGCGCCTGGCGGTCGCCGCCGTCGCCACGAACGCCGTGCGGTACCTGGTGCCCCATGACGCGTTCGTGGCCGACGCCCTCGAGTGCATGCGCCGGATCGTCCCGGTGGCCTCGAACCACGTCACGCGTGCGAACGCCGAGGGCTGGCTCAAGCCGGCGCGCGACATGCGGGCGCTCCTCGCCGAGCGGCCGGACCTGTGCGACGCGACGCTGCAGATCGCCGAGCGGTGCACGTTCGACCTGGGCCTGGGGCGCGTGCATTTCCCGGACTTCCCGACGCCGGCGGGTCGGAGCGCCGACGCCGTGCTGGCCGAGCGCAGCTGGCGCGGCGTGCATGACCGCGGCATGCGCGAGGACGAGCGTCTGCGCGCGCGCCTGCACCACGAGCTCTCACTGATCCGGCGCATGGGCTACGCCGCCTACTTCCTGACGGTTGCCGACATCGTGGCCGACGTGAAGGCAATGGGGATCCGCTGCGCGTGCCGGGGGAGCGCGGCCGGCTCGCTCGTCTGCTACCTCACCGGCGTCTCCGACGTGGACGCGCTGCGCCACGACCTGTCGTTCGAGCGGTTCATGAACCCGATGCGGCGGGACCTGCCCGACATCGACGTCGATGTGGAGTCCGCGCGGCGGGAGGACGTCTACGACATGGTGCTCTCGCGCCACGGCGACGACCGCGCCGGCTGCGTGGCCATGATCGACACCTACCGCGCCCGCTCGGCGGTCCGCGAGGTGGGCAAGGCCCTCGGCCTGCCCGACGTCGAGGTCGGGGTGGTCGCGAAGGCCTTCCCGCACATCTCCGCCCGCCACATCCGCGAGGCCCTCGCGAGCCTGCCGGAGCTGCAGGGGCTGAACCTGGGCGTCGGACAGCTGGAGCAGCTGTTCCGCGTGGCCGAGCGACTGGACGGCTTCCCCCGTCACATCGCGCTGCACCCGTGCGGCATCGTGCTGTCGAGCCACGACCTCGTGACGCGTGTTCCCCTGGAACGCAGCGCGAACGGTCATCGCATGATCCAGGCCGACAAGGACGACGTCGAACTGCTGGGCTACCTGAAGCTCGACGTGCTGGGCGTGCGGATGCTCAGCTCGATGCGCCACGCCCTGGACGAGATCGCTCGCACCACCGGCGAGAAGGTCGACCTCGACCGCATCCCGCTGGACGACGGGCCCACCTTCGAGCTGATCCGGCGCTCCGACACCCTCGGCTGCTTCCAGATCGAGTCGCCGGGCCAACGGGAGCTGCTGCAGAAGCTCCAGCCCACGCGCTGGGAGGACCTGATCGTGGACATCTCGCTATTCCGCCCCGGGCCGGTGAAATCCGACATGATCACGCCGTACCTCCGCAGGCGCGCCGGTATGGAGCGGCCCACCTACGCGCACCCGGACCTGCGCCCGCCGCTGCAGGAGACCTACGGCGTGATCGTCTTCCACGAGCAGGTGATCCGCACCCTCGCCGCCATGGCCGGCTACGACGAGACCTACGCCGACCACATCCGCCGCCACCTGCACCGCGAGGACCTGCTCCCGGGGTTCCGCCGGGACTTCGTGCGCGAGGCGGCCACCCGCGGCGTGGATCGGGCGACCGCCGAGCACACGTGGGACGCCGTGATCCAGTTCGCGAGCTTCGGCTTCTGCAAGGCCCACGCGGCGGCGTTCGCCGTCCCCACCTACCAGTCCGCCTGGCTCAAGGCCCACTACCCTGCGCATCTGATGGCCGGCCTCCTCACCCACGACCCCGGCATGTACCCGAGGCGCCTGATCGTCGAGGACGCCAGGCAGCACGGCATCCCGATCCTCCCCCTCGACGTGAACCGCAGCGAACCCGACTACACGGTGGAGACCGTCGTGCAACCCGACATCGGCCCGGGCGACGTTGCCCCCGTCTTCGGGATCCGCCTGGGCTTCCAGGACGTGGCGGGGATCTGCGATGCCGAGATCCGGTCGATCATGCAGGCCCGGTCTCAGCACGCGTTCGCGGACGTTGGGGACTTCCAGCGGCGCACGACCGTGGCGCGGCCGGTCACGGAGGCGCTCGCTCATGCCGGCGCGTTCGATCGTCTCGCCGGTGGGAACCGGCGGGCACAGCTGTACGAGGCCATGACGACGGAGGCCCAGCGGGAGGGGGACCAGCTCACGCTCGGCGCCGTCCCGGCGGGGGCGCTCGCGCACGGGTTCAAGGATTACTCCGACGCGGAGGTGGTGCGGGCGGAGCTCGAGGTGATGGGGGTGGATGCGTCGCGGCACATCGTGACCTTCTTCGAGCCGCTGCTGGCGGATCTGGGGGTCACGCGCGCCAGGGAACTGCGGATGGTGCGGGGCGGCCGGCGGGTGATGGTGGCGGGGGTGAAGGTGGCCTCGCAGACCCCGGCCATCCGCAGCGGCCAACGGATCATCTTCCTGACGCTGGACGACGCCACGGGGCCGGTGGAGGTCACGGTGTTCCAGAGCGCGCAGCACCCGCAGCTGGTGAAGACCGTGTTCCACTCGTACGCGATGGCCGTGTGGGGGCAGCTGCGGCGCACCGGGGTGGGCGGCGTCGGTATCATCGCCGAGGCGGTCTGGGATCTCACCGCGCTGCACCGGGCACGGGGACGCGGGGAGCTCCGGGAGGCGCTGAGCGCGCCCACGGTTCCGCAGCGGCCGGCGCGGCAGCTCTGGCACGCCAGCGGCGGGTCCGCCGGATGAGCGCGCCGATCGGTGTGCCGAGGGAGGCGAACCGTGACGACGGAGCGGCCGGCTGAGCCGATCCTGCACGTGGACCTCGACGCCTTCTACGCCTCGGTCGAGGTCCTGAAGGATCCCTCGCTCGCGGGCAAGCCCGTGGTGGTGGGCTACGACGGCCCGCGCGGGGTGGTGGCCTCGGCCTCCTACGAAGCCAGGAAGTTCGGGATCCGCTCGGCGATGCCGTCGGTGCGCGCCAAGCGGCTGTGTCCCGACGCGATCTTCCTGCCGAACGACTTCGAGGCCTACCGCGCGCACTCGAACCGATTCCGCGAGGTGTTGCTGTCCTACACCCCGCTCGTCGAGCCCATCTCGCTGGACGAGGCGTTCCTGGACGTGGGCGGCGCCACCTCGTTGTTCGGCGAGCCGGCCGTGATCGCCGCGAAGATCCGCGTCGACGTCGCACGCGAGGTCGGCGTCAACTGCTCGGTTGGTGTGGCCCCCACGAAGTTCGTGGCCAAGCTCGCATCCGATCTGTGCAAGCCCGACGGCTTGCTGGTGGTGGATCGCGACGGCGTGCGAGCGTTCCTGGATCCCCTCCCCGTGAGTCGGCTGTGGGGCGTCGGCGCCAAGACCGGAGAGCTGCTGAGCCGGCTGGGGATCCGAACGGTGAACGAGCTCGGCGCCACGCCCGAAGCGATCCTCACGAGGGTCCTCGGCGAACAGACCGCGCGGCACCTGCGCGCCCTCGCCCACGGCCTCGACGATCGCGACGTGGTGCCCTACGAGGTCCCGAAATCCGTCAGTCACGAGGAGACCTTCCAGCGGGACCTGGACGCCGACGAGGACGTCCTGCGAGAACTCCTGGCGCTCTCCGGCCGGGTGGCGGCTCGGCTGCGCGCCGACGGCTACCAGGCCCGCACGGTGGTCCTGAAGGCTCGCCTGGCCAACTTCACCACCCTCACGCGGTCTCGGACCCTCCCCGACCCCACCGACATCGGGGCGGATCTGTACCACGTGACGGGCGAGCTGTACCGGGCCCTGCCGGGAGAGCGGCGGCGGATCCGCCTGCTGGGCGTGCAGGCCTCGGCCCTGATCCCGGCCGGCGCCGGGCAACTCGCGTTCCTGCATCCGGAGCGCTGGGGCGACGTGGAGCGGGCGATCGACCGGATCGAGGGCCGATTCGGCCGGGGCGCGACGATGCCTGCGTCGCTGCTGGACCGCGGGCGCGATCGCTAGAGATCCGTCTCGTTCTTCCGCCGAAGGCTCCGGCCGCCGGCGCTCGCCCCTTCCCGGAACGACCAGCCTTCCTATAATGGACCTGATCCACCGGCTCACGAGGCAGGGAACTTGCGGATGCCCCTCTCTGACGAAGAACAACGGATCCTCGACGAGATCGAGGCGCGTCTGGCGCAGGACGATCCGCGCCTCGTCGAACAGGTGGGCCGCACGACCCTGTCCACCCATCTCTCGCGGCGCATCCGCCTGTCCTCGCTCGCGTTCGGCGTCGGCTTCTTCATGATGCTGTTCGCGTTCGCGACGGAGCTGTGGGTTGCGGCGGTGGGGTTCGTCGTCATGGTGCTCTCCGCATTGCTGGTGGCTCGTTACACCCGCCAGCTCGGTCGCGATCAGGTGCGCGCGCTGCAACAGGAGGGCGGGCTGTCGTCGATGTTCGCGCGGATCGCGGCCCGGTTCCGTCGTCCCCCCGAACCACCGCCGGCCTGATCCCGACCACCGAACGACTCCCTCGGCATGGTCCTTCCGGATCATTCGTCCACCCTCGCTGCCTGCGCGCTTGCCACGCCTCCGCGGGCTGCTGTACAAAGGGCACTCACCTTCCCCAGGGTGTGTGACCGTCGACCGAACGTCGAACCTCTTCCCCGGGGAGGACGGCCGCACTCGGTTGGTTGGTCGTTGTTCGGGTCGGCGAAAGGCGCGCGTCCTATGGAGAGGTTCACGGCTCATCAGGCCTGCAAGTTCACGGGCTGCACGCCCCGGCAGCTCCGGTACTGGGATCACATCGGCTTGGTGGAACCGTCGGTGCAGGGCACCGGCGGACGGCCGGGGGTCCCTCGTCTCTACGCGTTCCGCGATCTGGTGGCGCTGCGCGTCGTGAAATCACTCCTGGACGGAGGGATGTCGCTGCAACGCGTCCGGCGCTCGTGGGACTTCCTGAACCGACGGGCGGGTCTGGACCGGCACCTGTCCGAGGTGAGGCTCGTGACCGATGGGGTGAGCATCTTCAAGATCTGCCGGCACGACGGCGAGGTGATGGACGCGCTCCGCGACGGCCAGATGGCCTTCTTCGTGGCGATCGACGACATCGCCTCGGGCGTGGAGGCCGATGTGACGCAGTTCCGTGATGATCGCGAGCGGTTCGTCCGCGCCCTGCGCGAGGCGGCCGCCCACACGGCCACCGGGTCGTGAGCGTTCAGTCCCGCGCCAGTTGCTCCGGCAGGTACCAGCCCACGATGCGTCGCGCGATCGGCGTGCTCCGCCGCAGGTCGCGGAGGGTGTCGGTCGCCGCCCGGTCCGCCTCGGCGGCGTCATCGGCACCCGCGTCCTCCTGCGAATAGGCGGCCCGGCCCGCGAGCGCGATCAGCCGCGAGAGCGACTCGCTGGAGCCGACCGCGGCATCCATCCGACGCCGGTACTCTTGCAACGTCTCGCCAAGACGCCTCGCCCACCCCATCTCGGCGGCCCGCGCGTCGAAGACCTCGTAGATCGCGAGGATGCGGCGCCTGGGTTCCGACCCGGCGCGGCGCAGGCGGAGCCGGCGACGGGCCGCGCGCACGGGCGGGATCAGCAGCACGACCAGCAGCGAGAGTCCGCCCAGGACGCCCAGCACCAGCCCCGTGGGAACGCGGAACGGCTCGGGCGACACCAGGGCGCCGTTCTCACCGGCCGGCAGGGTCTCATCGCCGGGCCCCTTCACCGTCCGGATGTCGTCGATCTTCTGGAGCCGGTTCGATCCGTTCACTGGCCCGGGTCCGCTACCGCCGCCGCTCCCGCACGGGGGCGTTCCCTGGTCGTTCCGGCACGCCGGCGCGGGGTTGTCGTAGCCGTTGGACACCGGGTTGATGCGCCCGGGCGTCGGCTCGAACGCGAGCCACCCGTAGGTCGGGAACAGCACCTCGACCCATGCGTGGGCGTTATCCGTCGACACGTGCCACAGTCCGTCGTCGCCCTCCCTGCCCTGCGTGAACCCCACCGCCACCCGGGTCGGGTAGCCGAGCGTGCGCAGCATGATGGCCATCGCGCTGGCGAACTGCTGGCACATGCCGGTCTTCGTCGTCTGCAGGAAGTCGACGAGCGTGAATTGGTCGTCGCGCGCCGGGACGTTGGCGTTGTAGTCGAATTCGGAGCTCGTCAGGCGATCCTGGATCGCGCGGATCCGGTCGTAATCGGTGGTCTCGCCCGCCACCCACTCCCTGGCGGTGGTCCCGATCTCCTCCGGCAGCCCCGCCGGGACGGAGGTGTAGAGGGGGTTCGCTATGGGATCCGGGAAGTCCACGGCCTCCAGCTGCTCGGGCGGCGGCTGCACCGGGTCCGACTGGACCTGGTAGCTCGTGCCGGCCTCGATCGTTCCGCCGTCCAGGCTGAGCATCTCCAGATCCGCGTCGTAGGTGAGGTCGCCTGGGAAGTCCACGCGGATCGCCGGATACGCCACCGGAAGACCGGGTGCGGCGAGGCCCTCGTCGGCGATCGTGAACGTCTGGCTCAGTTCGCGCCCGTACGGCCGCAGGTCCGACAGGGGCGTCGCGCTGTTCACGGGCGCCTCGGACGCGCCGACGGTCGCCTTCCAGGAGACGCCGTTGAACGTGTCGAGGCTCACCATCCGCCAATACGAGGCCAGTTCCGAACGGACGGTGAACAGCTGCACCGGATCCTTGAGCGCCAGGCTGGCCTGGATCGAGACCAGCGGACTGATGCGCACCGAGTCGCCCGAACCGCTGCCGGACAGGTCGATCACCGCGCTCGTGCCGAAGCCCGGAAGGGTGAGCGGCAGGACGGTGGCCACGCCCAGCGCCAGCGCCGCCACGCGTCTGGCGCCGCGTCCCGTCGCGGAGGTGAGCCCGGCCCGGGCACCGGGCCACACCCACGCGGGCCCCCACCGCTGGACCCGGCGAAGCGCGTCGATGAACACCACCAGGAGTGCGGTTGCCAGGAACAACACGCCGTACAGCGGCCGCTCGGTCTCCTCCAGCACCGTGTCGGCGAACGCCACCAGGGCGACCGGCGGCAGGAGCGCGAGCAGCGGGCTGCCGGCGCGGATCGCCAAGGCATGCGCCGAGAAGATCGCCGCCCACGTTGCCGTGACGGCGGCCAGGAACAGCGGCGCGAGCGGAGGCGTGGGCGCCACCTGGGCGTCGGCCTCCCGCCCGATCTGGCCGGCGGCATCGCGCAGCGCGCGGAGGGTGTCCCAGGTAGGGAGTCCGGAGAAGGTGGTCTTCGGGAAGACCACGATGCCGACGATCACCAGGAGACCGACGGCACTCACGAGCGTGGCAAGGACCAGGTTCCGCCGCTCGAGGGCGGCGGCCAGGAGCGCCGAGGTGAGCGCGACGCCCATGAGCCGCGGGACCGCGTGGTCGCCCGTGAACACGCGTCCGAAGGCCGCCGCTGTCGCGACGGCCAGCGCGGAGACGGCGCCTACCGCGAGGAGGCGCTGCCCACGAGGGGACGAGCCCGGGTCGTGTGCCATAGATCCTTCAGTCGGGCCGAGGGCGGGAGCACCAGCACGTCCCACCCGGAACGGGAGAGCGATAGCCGGGCCTGCGAGGCGCGCCCCTCCAGCTGCGCCCTGCGTTCCGGCGGCAGGCTGTCGGGATCGACGGGATAGATCAGCACCGCCAGCTTGGGACCGAACGCCGTGCCGGCGCGGATCAGGGACGTGAGTTCGGTGGGCACCAACGGCGCGGTGACGACGATCAGGGTGGTATCGCCGCCCGATCCGCTGCGCATGCGCGCGAGGGCCGGTCCGATGGAGCGCGCCTTGGAGTGCGTCGCGCCGGTGAGTGTGTCGAGGAAGCCCTCCTGGGTGACGGGTATCGGCGGCGAGTCGGCGGTGGCGACCGTGAGCGTGAATCCGCTCCGGGCCATCAGGACGCCGATCGAGGCGGCGGCCGAGATCACCTTCTCGAACGCCGCCGAGTGCGCCTTTCCCACCGCGCCCATCCGTGTGTCGACGAACAGGAGCACGCTGGACCGGCGCGACGATTCGTCCTGCCGGATCATGAGGTCGCCGCTGCGGGCCACGCTGGGCCAGTGGATCCGCCGCAGGTCGTCGCCCTGTTGATACTGGCGCATCGTGTAGAACTCCTCGCCGGTACGAAAGAGGTTGCGCGCGCGCGACAGGCCCACGTTGGATCCGAAGGGCGAGTCCGGTGCCGTCTGGAGGTCCTCGAGCTCGGGGGTGACGATCAGGTCGTCACGATCGTCGAACTCCAGGCGCAGCCGCGTGAGCGCGAACGGATCCGAGACATCCACCGACAGCGGACCGATCCGGTACCGGCCCCGCGACTGGGGAACCAGCGTGTAGCTGACCCGCTGCACGCCCCGCGCCGGGATGCCGGTGAGGACGAGCCGCGCGGGGCGACCCAGCGTAGCGGGGAGCCGATCCTCGAGCATCAGGAACGAGGTCGCCGCGTGCGAGCGGTTCTCCACCGAGAGCTCCACGACGACCCGCGTCCCGGGGTTCACGCGGATCTCCGACAACCGCCGGGTGACGATGACGCGCTGACGCCCCCAGCGAGCGAACGCCGCCGCCGCGAACGGCAGGAACGCCAACCCCACGCCGACGACTGCGAGGCCGGGTGATCCCAGCAGCCGTGCCGCGAGCCACATCCCCAGCCCCGCCAGGAAGACGACGAGGCCGCGGCCCGACGGCATCAGTCGTTCCCGGCGACGGGGACGGGGATCTCGTCCAGGAGTTCGAGGAGGACGGCGCCGGGCGAGCGGCCGCTCATGACGGCGTCGGCCGTGGCGATCACGCGGTGGGCGAGGACCGGCACGATGAGGGTCTTGACGTCGTCGGGGATCACGAAGTCGCGCTCGTCGGCCGCCGCCATGGCGCGGGCCGCCCGGAGCAGCGCGATCGAGGCACGCGGACTCGCACCCAGATAGATGTCGGAGTGGCGACGAGTGGCCTCGACCAGATCGACGATGTACCGCCGGAGGGCCGGCGCCGCGTGGACCTGCCGGGCCTGTTCGATCATGTCCGCGACCCCCGGCGCGTCCGTCACGGGGCCGATCGCGTCGAGGGGAGCCCCGATCCCATGGGTGCCGAGGATCTCGGCCTCGATCTCCGGCGAGGGGTAGCCGATGGACAGCCGGAGCATGAAACGGTCGAGCTGGGCCTCCGGCAGCGGGTAGGTGCCCTCGTGCTCGATGGGGTTCTGGGTGGCGATCACCATGAACGGCGTACCCAGTGGGTGCGTCACCGTGTCGACGGTCACCTGACGTTCCTCCATCGACTCGAGGAGCGCGGACTGGGTCTTGGGACTGGCCCGGTTGATCTCGTCGCCCAGCACGATGTTGGCGAAGATGGCACCGGGTTTGAATTCGAAGTCGTGCTGTTCCTGATTGAAGACGTTGACCCCGGTGACATCGGTGGGCAGCAGGTCGGGTGTGAACTGGATCCGACGGAACGAGCAATCGATCGATCGTGCGATCGCCTTGGCCAGCATCGTCTTGCCGACGCCGGGCACGTCCTCGATCAGCAGGTGACCCTCGGCGATCAAGGCGACGAGCGCGAGGCGGATCTCCGCGTCCTTCCCGCGGACGACGCGTTCGACGTTGCGTTCGATCCGGGTGAAGCGGTCTGCGAAGCGCTGCCAGTCCTGCGGGCGCTCACGTACCTCCAAGGGTCACCTCCGGGGGCCACGGGTGGCCCTCATCTTACGGCGCGCCCGTTGCCGGGGCGACGGACGGTCCCGTGAGGATACGTACGGCGAGCGGGGAGGGTTCCCCTCGTCGTCCGCGGGCGCCGATGGGGGCAAGGTTCTGAAGGCGTGAGGACCGGGACGGCGGTGTGCCGCCGGAAGCGGAGGGCGCGGGAGGACGGCGGACCCGACCGATGTCGCGGACGCCCCGCGCGGCCCCTTTCGCAACTCCTGGGCATCTCGCCGAGGTCGGGCCCGCCGCCGTCGCCGCACAGATTACACGGTTGTGATTCGCTGCGGAAGCGGCCGATGCCGTTGGGTCGGCAGCGCCCGGCTACACTCGATGCCCAATGGGACGCGCACTGGTGCTCAACGCCTCGGATGCGCCGCTCGCGGTGGTGAGCGCGCGCCGGGCCGTCGTGCTCGTCCTGAAGGAGAAGGCGGAGGTCGTCGCCTCCAACGGCCTGATCTTCCGCTCCGAGCGGCTGCAGCTCGAGGCGCCAAGCGTCGTCCGTCTGCGTCGGTTCGTGAAGGTGCCGTTCCGGGCTCGCGCTCCACTCACCCGGCGCGCGGTCTTCGCGCGCGACCACTGGTCCTGCCAGTACTGTGCCGCAGCCGCCGAGAACCTCGATCACGTCATCCCGCGCTCGCGCGGCGGCGAACACGTCTGGGAGAACGTCGTGGCCGCCTGCCGTCGCTGCAACGCCCGGAAGGGGAACCATCTCTTGGCCGAGGCCGGCATGCGCCTCGCGCGCCTCCCGTTCGCCCCCGCCGACGGGTTCCGGCTGTCCCTCGCCAACCCCGAGTTCGAGTGGGAACCGTTCCTGTCCTGAGACGTCGCTCCCCGGCAGCGCCCCGATCACCCGCCTCTTTGTGACACCCCCTGCTTCCGCCGCGCTCCGAACGACTGTTCGATTGACCGTGGGGAGCATAGGTGGCATAAACGTGGGACACAGTGGAGGAAAGGGGAGGAGGCGTGGCGGAACTGCTCGGCACGCACGAATACCAGCTCGACCCCAAAGGCAGGGTGTCGTTGCCGGCCCGCTTCCGTGAGGCGTTCGCAGAAGGCGCGTTCCTCACGCTGGGCCAGGACCGATGCCTCTACGTCTTCCCCAGGGCCGAGTGGGATCGCGTGCGAGCCGACATCGACGCCCTTCCCCTGTCCGACACCGCGTCGCGGGCCTACCAGCGAGCGTTCCTGGGCCAATCGGGCGAAGTGAGGCTCGACGCGCAGGGGCGCGTGACGATCCCGCCGAAGCTGCGCGAACTCGCCGGCATCCGCAAGGAGGTCAGCGTGCTGGGACTCGGCGGGCGGATGGAGATATGGGACCGCGAGACCTACGAGCGTTACTCGGCGGCGAACGCCGGCGCCTACGAGACCGGCACCCTCGACCCCAGGAGGAACGACAGATGACGCCGCCCGATCTGCGCACCGAGATCCGCCAGAGCCTGTCCCTCATCGGTCTCACCGCGCTCACGCTGGCGGCCGTCACCCTCCTGGGGCTGCTCGCCGCCTCGATCGGCGCCTGAGGGGTGCCGGTCGGTGGGGACGAGCGACCTCACATGCCGGTTCTGGTGGATGCCGTCGTCGGGTTCCTCGCCGGGCGCGCGACGGTGGTCGACATGACGCTCGGGGCCGGAGGGCACGCTGCGGCGCTGCTGGCCAACGGGGTCGAGCGGGTGATCGGGATCGACCGCGACCCGGACGCGCTCGCGATCGCCTCCGAGCGCCTCGCGCCCTTCGGCGACCGGCTCCAGGTTGTGAACTCGACCTTCGCCGAGGCGGAGGTGGCGGGTCCGGTCGACGGCGTCCTCTACGACCTCGGGGTCTCGTCCATGCAGCTGGACAGGGCGGAACGCGGTTTCGGCTACCGGCAGGACGGCCCCCTGGACATGCGGATGGGCGGTGACGGGCCGAGCGCCACCGACCTCGTGAACGGGCTCCCCGAGGAGGAGCTCGCCGATCTGATCTTCGAGCTCGGGGAGGAGCACCGGTCGCGTCGCATCGCGCGAGCGATCGTGCGCGCGCGCGAGCGTGCGCCGATCGAGACCACCGACGCCCTCGCCCGAGTGGTCGCGGGCGCACTGGGACGACGTCCGGGGGGCCCCCACCCCGCGCGTCGGACGTTCCAGGCGCTCCGTATCGCGGTCAACCGGGAGCTTGAGG
>JALYMB010000220.1 GCA_030773935.1 Actinomycetota bacterium
TCCGTTCTTTCCCCCGTCGTGGCGGTGACCGCGCCGCTACCGCTGCCGTTATTCGCTATCGTCAGAGCTCGGGGAATCGGGCCGGACGAGTAGCTGAGGTTGTCGAACAGGTAGCCGAATCCGGCGCAGCTCGCGCACGGGGTGCCGGCCTGGCGGAAGAGGATCGAGTCCACCGGACGGCTGGAGCCGGCCGGGTCGGCCGGGGTCTGAGACTCGGTGCACCAGCGGTAGTAGTCCTCCCAGGAAGTTCCTTTGTGATACAGAACGTCGTCGACGTACACCTTCACAACATCGTTGTGGGGTCCGTCGTAAAGGTCCATGGTGACCGAGACGGTGTGCTTCGTCGCACTGTCGAACGGACCCACCGTGGTGACCTGGAAGTCGTCCGGTGCGCTGCAGCCGTCACTCGGCGTGCCCAAGGTCCCGTAGGGGGAAACGTCCTGGTAGTCCTGGAAGGTCAGCGTCAAGCCGCCGGCAGTGTCGTTGAACCGCAGGAAGCTCATACGGGCACCGTCCCCGCGGTCGGGGGCAAGCGTCATGCTCAGACCCGACTGCACAGTGAGGGGAGTGGTGGAAGCCACGTCGACGCTGTATTGGAAGCGTCCCTGGAGGTTTGCCGGGTCGGCGACGACGCCGCCGCCGTGATTGATCGCGTTGGAGTCTCCAGCGGCCTGCGCGAGCGAGGGTGAGTACGGCCAGTGCCCGAATTCGTCGCTGGTGACGGCGTTCGACATCCGGAAGGACTGAGTCTCGAAGCCGGCCACACCGGGGTTGGTTACGACCGCCTGGTCGTAGGAAGGACTGATCGCCGCCCCGCCACTGCCGGCCCATCCATCCTGGCCGTCAATCGACCCCGTCGGGTAGGTAGGCGGTTCGAATGTGATCCCCCTCGAGTCTGCGAGGGCGCTGGTCATCGGGACAAGGCTCGTGAGTGAGAGCAGTAGGGCTCCGGTCACAAGGAGTGCAAGCCGTTTCATGTCGATCCCTTCATCTTATGGTTCACGGGGTCGTTCGACGACGCAGGCGAACACGACGCCGTCCACCAGCCTTCCTCCCTATTACCCCGGCTTCACCCGAACGGGGGATGACTACTAGGTCATTCAGCCTACGCTGCAGCGCGCGCCTTCGTCAAGACTTTTACCCTAGAGCAGACCCCTATGCCCCCGTGTCTCAGGCACCGAACTCTCCCGGTCGTGTCCCGTCAAGTGGTTGAGATTCATCACCGCCATCCTCGCTCCTCACGCGAACTGAGCGAGTAGCTCCTTCGGATCCTCACCTCCCTCGAGCTCGTCCACCTTGCTCATCGAGTCGGCGCTGAAGTAGCGACGCTCGGTGACCTGCCACTCGTCGGCATCGGTTGCCTAGTCTCGCCACTTCTCACGCATACGTGGGGTGTCGACACGGCGCTCGTCGTGACGGGGCTGCTCCTGCCGATCGTCTTGATCCTCGCGTGGGGCCGGCTCCGTGCGCTCGATGCCGCCGCTCGGGGTCCCGGCGAGGGCTTCGGGCTCCACCGACAAGTCCCGTTCCTGACGTCGCTGCCGCTGCCGACGTTGGAGCATCTTGCGCGCCAGCGGAGGTGATCCGCGAGGGCGACCCGGGCGACCGCTTCTACGTCGTGCGGACCGGCGAGCTGCTGGTGCGCAGCGCGGGCCGGGACATCGCGACCGTGGGAGCCGGCGGCTACGTCGGTGAGATCGCGCTCCTTCGCGACGTGCCTCGCACGGCGACGGTGACGGCTGTGACCGACACCCAGCTGTACGCCCTCGAGCGCGAACCGCGTACTACCCCTCCATATCCCCGACGTACACGCGTGGCTCTCGCACTGGCGCTCGCCGCCGCGGTCCTGCCCGCGATGACCGGCATCGCCCAGGCCGTCACCACGATCGAGGCTTCCCGTATGAGCTGGAGCCCCCGACACGTCACGATTGACCACGGTCAGAAGGTCAAGTGGACGGCCGTGAGTAGCGACCACACGATCTATGCGGACGGCGGGAACTGGAGCTTCGCAAGCACCCTCGACCAGGGCACCTCGCGCAGCCGCACATTCGGCAGCACGGGCGTCTTCAAGTTCTTCTGCACGATCCACGGGAGCGTGTCCGGGGGCATCTGCTCGGGGATGTGCGGGCGCGTGCGCGTCACCTAGGAGGCGCGCCGGGCTACAGGATGGGCAGGTACCGCTCCAGCTCGTAGGGCGTCACGTAGGCCTTGTAGGCGTTCCACTCCTCCCGCTTGTTGCGGATCAGGTACTCGTGGACGTGCTCGCCCAGGGCGTCACGCAGGAGCGGGCTCCCCTCGGCGAGCCTGATCGCGCCCACGAGATCCTCCGGCAGCGAGGGGATGCCGGCCACGTCCCGCTCGGACTCGGTCATCTCGTAGATGTTGTTGCTGGCCTCCGGCGGCAGGTCGTACTCGCCCTCGATGCCGGCCAGGCCCGCCGCCAGCATCGCGGCGAACGCCAGGTACGGGTTGCAGGCGGGATCGGGGGAGCGGTACTCGATCCTCGTGGCGCCCTCCTTGCCGGGAGCGTACATCGGCACGCGCACCAGCGCGCTCCGGTTCCGCCGCGCCCAGCACACGTACACCGGCGCCTCGAACCCGGGCACCAGCCGCTTGTAGCTGTTCACCCACTGGTTCGTGACCAGCGTGATCTCCGGGGCGTGCCGCAGGAGGCCGGCGATGTAGCCCTTCGCGGTCTTCGACAGGTGGTACTCGTCGGTCGCGTCGAAGAAGGCGTTCCGGTCGCCCTCGAACAGCGACTGGTGCGTGTGCATCCCGCTGCCGTTCACGCCGGCGACGGGCTTGGGCATGAACGTGGCGTAGATCCCGAACTCCTGCGCCACCTCCTTCACCGTAAGCCGGTACGTCATGACGTTGTCGGCCATGGTGAGCGCGTCGGTGTAACGGAGGTCGATCTCGTGCTGGCTCGGGGCCACCTCGTGATGGACGTATTCCACCGGCACCCCCATCGACTCCAGGTACTGCACGGTCCGCTTCCGGTAGTCGGTGGCGACGTCCAGCGGTGTCTCGTCGAAGTACCCGGCCCGGTCCAGGAAGGTGGGATCGTCCACGGACCTGAAGTAGAAATACTCCAGCTCCGGTCCGACGTAGAACGTGTAGCCCAGGTCGGCCGCGCGGGCGAGCTGCCGCCTCAGCACGCCGCGGGGATCCCCATCGAACTCCGTGCCGTCGGGGTTGCGGACGTCGCAGAAGATCCGGGCGACGGGCGCCTCCGAGCGCCACGGGATGATCTGGAACGTGCCCGGGTCGGGGTGGGCCACCATGTCCGACTCCTGGATGCGGCTGAACCCCTCGATCGAGGAGCCGTCGAAGCCCATCCCCTCGGTGAAGGCCCCCTCCAGCTCCTGCGAGGTGATCGTGAAGGACTTCAGGAACCCCAGGACGTCGGTGAACCACAGGCGGACGAAGCGGATCCCACGCTCCTCCACCGTGCGCAGGACGTACTCGGCTTCGGCGGACAGGGCCATGCGTCGAGCGTAGGTCCGGACGCCGCGGGCACGGTTACGCCCGTGTGAACTCTGCGAGGGGTCGGGAGCCGCCGCCGGGGCGGGCCCGTCCCCTCGGGCCATAATCGCTGCGTGCTCACGCCGGAGGATCTCGGGCGAACCCTCGCCGACGCGCCCGACCCCCAGCTCGCACGGAT
>JALYMB010000221.1 GCA_030773935.1 Actinomycetota bacterium
GCCGGCAGTGGCGGCAGACCCAGGAAGACGTCGGGGAACCCCAGCACGTTGAGGAATCGTCGAGCCTCCCCGATCAGAGAGGGCGGCTCCGGGAGCGCGGCCGCGAGTCCACGGACGATCGTGGAGCGCTGGATCTGTCGCGAGACGGCGGGCACGGGCCCGTTCACGAGATTCAACGCCAGGAACCAGACGACCAGGAGCACCGCGCCGACCGACACGAACGATCCGCCCACGGTGTCGGCCCTTCTCATCCGGGTCCGGGCCACCCTGGCGTGCAGCTTCGCTCCGAAGAACCAGCCGATCGCATCCCCGAGGGCCCCGCAGACCAGCAGCGTGCCGACCGCGAGCTCCGCCTGACCTGACGTACTGCCGGCGTGCGCCGCCACGTGCGGGGCCAGAAGCGTCCCGCCCACGAGACCGGCACCCAGGCCGACATAGGTCGCCAGCTGCTGCGCCGCGCCTCGGCGAGAGCCCGTGTAGCCGGACACCACGAGCAGGACGATCAGCATGACGTCGAGGAAGCTCACGGTGCGGCTATCGTCCCACAGCCCCTGTACCGCAGAAGGCTCCGCTCCTTCGGGAGAAGCCGCCCGCCGCAGCTAGACTGCTGCTGTGGTCACGATCGCCCACATCTCCGATCCCCACGTCGGCTCGCCCTACTTCGTGCCGAACCTCATGAACCGGGTCATCGCGGAGTTGAACGAGCTCGCTCCCGATGTGGTCGTCTGCACGGGCGATCTCACGAACGAGGGGTACCGTCAGGAGTACAAGAACTGGATCGCCTACCGCGACCGGATCCAGTCGCCCGTCTTCACCGTGACCGGGAACCACGACGCCCGCAACGTCGGCTACCTTCATTTCGAGGATCTGGTCGGACCCCGCCATTGGGTCAACGACGTCAAGGGCGTGCGGATCGTCGGAGCGGACTCCTCGGAGCCGGATCTGAACGAGGGCCAGGTCGGACGCGAACGCTATCCGTGGATCCGGGAGCAGTTCGCGGGCCCCGCCGACCTGAAGATCTTCGCCATCCACCACCACCTGATCCCCGTCCCCGGAACCGGCAGGGAGCGCAGTACCGTGACGGACGCCGGCGACCTCCTCGAGGTACTCATCACGAGCGGGGTCAACATCGTGCTCTCGGGCCACAAGCACGTGCCCTACGTCTGGCGTCTGGAGAACATGTACATCGCGAACGCCGGGACCGTGTCCTCCCTGCGCCTGCGTGGCTACACGAAGCCCTGCTACAACGTGCTGGAGTTCGAGGGGGACGAGGTGAAGATCCATCGACGGTTCCCGTTCGGCGGATCGAACGTGATCGCTCACTTCTCGCTAACCACCGGTGCCCAGCATCACCGGGAGCTGGAGCCACCGGTCCAGGAGCGCGGCGTCCCCGTCGGCGAGTAACGGCTGCGGGCAGAGAGGGTTTCCACCATGCGCGTCATCGTCCTGGTCGACGGCGAGCACTACCCACCGGTCACGCGCTGGGCGATCGAGGTTGCCCGCGAGCGGGGGTTCGACGTGGTGGCAGCCCTGCTCGTCGGCGGCACCGAGAAGCTCCGAGCGGACGAGGCGATCGACCTGGGGGCGCCGGCGCTCGTGGTTCGGGGCGACCGGATGTCCTCGCTCGGCCGCGCGATCGCGCAGTACGGTCCGGAGGCGGTGCTGGACCTCTCCGACGAGCCGGTGCTCGGATACCGGGAGCGGATGGACCTGGCGGCGGTCGCCCTGTCCGCGGGGATCCCCTACCTCGGGCCGGACTTCCGACTCGACCCGCCTCTCGAAGGGCCCGCGCTGGGTGCGCCGACGCTGGCCGTGATCGGGACCGGCAAACGGACGGGGAAGACCGCGATCTGCGGCCACGTCGCGCGGCTGGCCGCGCGCATGGGCCTGAACCCGATCGTGGTGGCGATGGGGCGCGGGGGACCGGCCGACCCCGAGGTGGCCGAGGCGGGGTCCGTGGACCTCACGCGCCTGCTCGAGCTGGAGCGCGCCGGCAGACACGCCGCATCTGACTACCTCGAAGACGCCCTGACCACGGGCGTGACGACGATCGGCGCCCGACGCGCGGGAGGCGGCCTCGCGGGCGCGCCCTGGGCCTCCAACGTCCGAGAGGCCGCCGAGCTGGCCGTAGCCAGGGGCGCGGGCCTGGTGATCCTGGAGGGCAGCGGCGCGGCGGTGCCCCCCGTGCCCTGGGATGCGGGCGTGCTCGTCGTCCCCGCCTGGGCGCCGCCTGAGTACCTTGGGGGGTACCTGGGGCCGTTCCGCCTGTTGCTATCGGACCTGGTGGTGCTTACAATGGGTGCAGACCCCGATCGGGGGTCCGAGAACCTCTCCGCACTGCGATCCCATCTCCGGCGTCTCCATGGCGATGCGCGGCACGTAGTGACCGACTTCTCCCCGGTTCCGCTGGCGGATGTGCAGGGCAGGAGGGTGTTCTTCCTCACCACGGCGCCGGGCGCGGTGGCCGAGCGGCAGGTTCGCCACTTGGAGTCCGCCCACGGCTGCACCGTGGTGGGGTGGTCCGCGAGGTTGGCCGATCGCGCGGGCTTGATGCAGGACCTGGACGAGGCCGACGGGTACGACGTCCTCCTCACCGAACTGAAGGCCGCAGCCGTGGACGTCGCGTGCGAGCGGGCCCTCGGGCGGGGGGCGGAGGTCGTGTTCGTCGACAACCGGGCCACGGTCGTAGAGGGCGACACCGACCTCGACACCGTGCTCGGCTCGGTCGTCGAGGTCGCGATGCAACGAGGCCGAGACCGGGAGTAGAAGCCGGTGAGTACGAGGGGATCCAAGACGCCACACATCCTCATCTCCGATCGTGAACAGGGCCTGCCCTACTCCAAGGGGCTGATGGCCTCCCAAGTCATGGTCACCGGCCTGTCCCCGTTCCGTTCCTACCAGGTCGCCGAGGCGGTCGAGGATCGCCTGATCGACCTCGCGCAGCCGTCGATCACCTCCGCCGAGCTCGCCGAGATCACGCTGGCCGTGCTTCGAGAGGTTGCGGGGGAGCGCTACGCGAAGAACTTCCTGCGTTGGCGGGAGGTCGAGTCCCTGGACATCCCCCTGGTGGTTCTGATCGGCGGGACGACCGGGGTGGGGAAGTCCACGCTCGCCACGCAGCTTGCCGCGCGGCTGGGCGTGGTGCGGGTGGTGGCCACCGACGCGATCCGGGAGGTCATGCGGTCGATGTTCAGCGCCGAGCTGATGCCGACGCTCTACACGTCCTCGTTCCAGGCCGACACCGCGCTCCGCGAGCCCCCTGTGGGATCGGCCGACGCTCTCACCGTGGGGTTCCGGGAGCAGACCGCTGCGGTGGCCGTGGGGATCAACGCACTGGTCGACCGTGCGGCGGTGGAGGGGACCAGCATCGTGATCGAGGGTGCCCACGTCGTGCCCGGGTTCTTCGATGCCGCCGCGCAGCGCATCCTCGCCGTGCCCGTGGTGCTCACGGTCGAGGACGAGGACATGCATCGAAGCCACTTCGTGGCGCGCGGCAACGACGTGATCGCACGCCCCGCGCAGCGCTACGCGGATGGATTCGACAACATCCGCCGGCTCCAGCGCTACGTGAAGTCACAGGCGCTCTCGCACGGGGTGCCGATCATCCCCAATTACAACTTCGACCAAGCCCTGGCCTCGGTGATCGATCTCGTGATGGAGCGAGCAACGGAACGAGCGGCGCAGGTGCGTGCGGGGACCGACCCCGTGCAGGAAGGAAGGATCGGATGAGGCTGTTCCTGGATACCGGCAGCATCGAGGAGATCCGCGAGATCAACCGCTGGGGCGTGTTGTCCGGCGTGACGACGAACCCCACGCTGATCTCCAAAGAGGCGCAGGACCCTGAGGTCGTCTGGAAGCTGATCCTGGAGGAGGTCGAGGGAGACGTCTCGCTCGAGGTGACGGAGACCGGCGCCGACGCGATGTACGAGCAGGGCGTGAGTTTGGCGCAGAAGGGTGAGAACGCGATCGTGAAGGTGCCCATGACGCCCGACGGCCTGGCTGCCGGGCGCCGGTTGGTGATCGACGGGATCCGGATCAACGTGACCTTGGTTTTCTCGCCCGCCCAGGCGATCCTGGCGGCGGAGATCGGCGCCTACATCGTGTCTCCGTTCATCGGCCGGATCGACGATGCGGCTGCCGACGGCATGCACGCTCTGCGCCAGATCTGTGAGATCTACGACATCCAGGGCTACGAGACCGAGGTGTTGGCGGCCTCGCTCCGCCATCCGATGCACATCGTGGACGCCGCCCTCGCGGGCGCCGACATCGCCACGATGCCCTACGACGTCTTCATCAAACTCGTGAAGCACCCACTTACTGCTGTCGGTCTGGAGCGATTCCAGGCCGATTGGAACGCGCTCCAGCAAAACCTGAAGGGAGGGGCGTAGCCCCATGG
>JALYMB010000222.1 GCA_030773935.1 Actinomycetota bacterium
GGCCCGAGCGGCGCCCCGGTGGCCACCGCCCGGTCGACGGCGGCGGCGGCGGCGCGGGCCTCGTCGGCCAGCGTGACAGTCACCGCGTTGAGGTCCGGGTTGACCTCCTCGATACGGGCCAGATGCACTTCGACCACCTCGGCCGACGTGACCTCGCGGGAGGCGATCATCCCTGCCAGCTCTCCCTCGCCCTTTCTGTTCAGCTCGTTCATCGTGCGCTCCTCTCGTGCATGGGGGACACCGCAATCGTGTACGTTCACGTGCCACTTCGAATCGGGAGGTCTCCCCATTTCCGGTCCGCCTCTGCGCCTGGGGGAGCTCGTCGCGACGCTCGCGCTCGGGCAGGACAACGCGTTCGGTCAGCCGCTCGAGTCGCAGCTGCGGTCGTGCCTCCTCGGGGTGGCGTTGTGCGAGGAGGCGGGCTTCGGCGAAGGGGTGCGCGACACCGTCTACTGGGTCGCGCTGCTGCGCTACGTCGGGTGCACGGGCCACGCGCACGAGATCGCCACCGTCTTCGGGGACGACATCGCGATCCTCGCCCAGACGCTTGTCTTCGACGCCGCGGACCCCGCCGAGGTCGGGCGCGTCATGGTGGAGTTCGCCACCGCGGGCCATCCACCAGAGGAGCGCGAGCAGATCGTGCAGTCGATCCATGAAGGCGGTCACGACTGGGCGGTCCACAACTTCGCGACCGGCTGCGAGGTCGGCGACATGCTGATCCAACGGCTCGATCTCGGACCCGATGTTCGGGAAGCGTTCGGCTTCACCTACGAGCGGTGGAACGGGAACGGCTACCCCACGGGTGCGCGAGGCGAGCAGATCCCGCTGGCGATGCGCATCGTGCACCTGTGCCACGACATGGAGGCGATCGGCCGCCGCTCCTCACCTGCCGAGGCGATCGACGCCGCACGCGAGCGTCGCGACCGCACGTACGACCCGGAGCTCGCCGACCTGTTCGCCGCGCACGGGAGCAGCTGGTTCGAGCAGGTGGACACGATGGAGCCGTGGGACGCGGTGCTCGACCTCGAACCGGAACCGCACCGTACCTTGGAGGGCACCGAACTCGATGAGGCCCTCACGGTGGCGGCCGACTTCATCGACCTGAAATCGCCGTATAAGGGCAGCCACAGCCGACGATGCGCACAGCTCGCGACCGACGCCGCCACACTGCTCGGTTCCACCGACGCGGAGATCGCCACGCTTCGGAGGGCCGCCCTGCTGCACGAACTCGGCACGACCGCCGTCCCGAACTCGATCTTGGACAAGCGCGGTTCCCTCACACGCGCGGAGTTCGATCGCGTCGGACTCCACCCGATGCTCACCGAGCAGATGCTCGGCCGCTCGCCGGCCCTCGCCGCCCTGAACCCGGTCGCAGCTGCGCACCACGAGAAGGCCGACGGGTCCGGCTACCACAAGGGCCTGCTCGCCGATGCGACCGATCGCCAGGCTCGCGTCCTCGCCGCCGCGGACGTCTACGTCGGGCTCACGACCGAGCGCGCCGACCGTCCTGCGTTCTCCGCCGACGACGCCGCGACCGAGCTTCGAGGGCTCGCGTCAGGAGGTGTGCTCGAGCACGAGACGGCCGACGCCGTGCTCACGGCGGCTGGTCACGATGGGTCGCACACCTCGACCCCCCGGATCCAGCACCCCGGCGGCCTCACTCGCCGCGAGGTGGAGGTGCTGCGCCTCGCGGCGAGGGGGCTCACGACGCGAGAGATCGCCGACAGGCTCTTCATCTCACCGAAGACCGCGGACCACCATATCCAGCACGTCTACACCAAGATCGAGGTATCGACCCGAGCGGCCGCCGCCCTGTGGGCGATGCAACACGACGTTATCCATTGAGGTAAGCCGATCTTCGAGCCGGATGTTGCCTTTGGTACGCTCAGTGACCGCATGGACAAGATCGGACCTCGCCACCGCACGTGCCGCCGCGTCGGACAGCCCCTGTGTGGGCGACCCAACTGCCCGGCCGTCAAGCGACCGTACCCGCCCGGACAACACGGCCGGGGCCGCAAGCGCTTCTCCGAGTACCAGGTGCGCCTCCTCGAGAAGCAGAAGCTCCGCGCGATCTACGGCGTGGGCGAGCGGCAGATGCGCGGCTACTACGAGAAGGCCAGCCGCAGCACCGGCGTCACCGGCGAGGAGATGATCCGCCAGCTCGAGACCCGCCTCGATGCCGTCATCCTGCGACTGGGGTGGGCGC
>JALYMB010000223.1 GCA_030773935.1 Actinomycetota bacterium
ACGATGGTCCGGCCATCCGAAAGCCCAACGACTAGATCCCCGCCACCATGACACCTGAGACCCTGCCAGACCGAGTGTGGGAGCGAGTCGGGAATGAACTCGTAGATCTTGCTCAGAGGATAGGTGCCCTTCTGCCCGGTGATGCTGAATGGGGGTGCGGGCGAACCCTCAGACACGGGCTGCATCTGGACCGTAGCGACATCGGCTCGGTGAACGTCGAGGACCTGCCGTTGACCCACCCAAGAAAGGAAACGGCGCCATCAGGAGGAGCGCTGCGCCCGCCAGCCGTACTAACACCCGAAAGGCGCGTCGTGCCGTGTCGCCGAACATCGTCATGGCCGCGAGCCTAACGAGCGGGACCGACTTGGGGCTAGGCCCTGCCCCAACCCCCAGACCCGTAAGAACACCCGCCGGGCTGACCTGAGGGTTCGGCAGAATCTTGGGCCCGCGGAAGCGACGCCGCCCCCGGTGGGGTCAGTCCTACGGTCCGACAGCCAGCCAGCGGATCCTCAACTCCACCGTGTCGATGCAGTCGAGCACCCGGGCCCGGTCTCGGACGGCTCCGCGGACGGTGCCGAGGGCGATCAAGGCTTCGTGCGCGATCACCCAGGGGTCGGCGCCGGCGGGTGGCGGCTCGGACGGCGTGACGGCGACCCGGAGTCGGTGACGGGCTTGCCGAAGTCTCAGTGCTTCGACCCCCCCGAGGGGATCTGCGTTCGTTCCCGCCACTACGAACGACGGGCTGTGGCTGCCGCCGCGTCCTCGGCTACGTATCGCTCAGTCGCCGCGGTGCCGTCACAACGGCTGCAGAACCCAATGACGGACGCTGGAGGCACGGTGCCATAACCGCATTGCGGGGCAAACGGCGTCCACCCGACGATTGCAAAGGCGGCGTCACAGTGCGCGGTGGCGGGAGCTCAGGGTCACCTGGCGGTGACGTGCTCCCGGAAGTGATGGCCGACCTCCCGAACATGCCGACCGACCTTCCGGGCGACGCCAGATTCCAGCTGGTCGCAGAACGGCTCGACCCCAGATTCCTGAAGCTCGTGCGCGATCCGCCAGTTCGCGACTCCATGCTTGTGCCGCTCGCCCACGAGGAAGACGAGTTCCGGCCGCGCGCAGATTGGGCAGGGAGGCATGCCGCAATCGTAGTCCCGTCATCGACCCAGCAATAAGCCGTGGTGCTACGTCAGGGTGGCACAGGGCGCCAAGTGGAGGTCCCGCAGGGAGGTAAGTGGAGCAACGGAGTTCGCCACCTGATAGCACGTTGGACGACCTCCACTGGCATGTCTCGTGGCATGTCTCGCCAGCCGACCACACGGCGCAGAATTAGCTGCTCCGCGGGAGTAGCTCGCCGCTGCACGACCTGTACTGCGCCTGTGCTCATGGTCAGGAGCCTAGCGAGTGTGCGCCGGTGCCGCCCCGTGGGTGAGCGGCGCGCGGCTCATGTCCCCGTTACGGACATCGAGGTTGAACTCGGTGTTCAGCGAGGTCGTAGCCCTGGCCGCCGCTGCGCTGGTCGTCGTCTACCGCCACCACCTCGGCCTGCAGAAGGAGTTCATCCTCAGGCGGCCTCGAGCGTCCTGCCACAGGCACCACTACGCTGGTCCAGGATGCGGGCCGAACCGCATGCCTCCGCTGACGGGACTGACAGGTAGGCGACGATCGTGCCCACGTACTCGGAGCTTGTGGAGCTCCGAACGCTCGAAGGCCCGAACCTCTACTTTTCGCGTCCGGCGATCAAGCTGACCGTCGCCATCCCTGGATGGCTCCGGGCCACGGCCCCGCGACTCGAGCGGATGACGGTGGAGATGGGCGCGCCAACGACGCTGCACCCCGGGGAGCCGGCCACCGACCAGCGCCGTCGCTTCGCGGCGAGGGTAGGCACGCACGTGACCCGACAGGTCGCCCACGCAGCAGGCACCCGGCTCGCCCTGCGTGGCCGCCCGGGCCCCGAGGAAGACCAGATAGTCGTCGCCTTCCCATGGCGGCGGCGAGGGACGGCTGAGGCGCTCGCTCGCGAGGTGCCCGGCGTTCTGTCGGACCTGCTCGTCAAGCGACGGTTGCTCTCGAGAATCGCCGCCGATGCCGCGGTCCGCGTCCTTGCCCAGGCGCCCGGTGACGCCCCCTCGGTGCCGGAGCCGACGATCCCCGTCGTCGCCGTGACCGGGACGAACGGCAAAACGACGACGGTCCGCCTGCTCGCGCATCTCGTGCGCGCCGCGGGTGGCAGCGTCGCGTATTCCTCGACGGACGGCGTTTACCACGACGACGAGTTGGTGGAAGCCGGGGACTACTCCGGCTTCGCGGGTGCGGGCATCGCGCTCTCGCAGCCGGGAGTGGAGGTCGCCATCCTGGAGACGGCGAGGGGTGGCGTCCTCTTACGCGGGATCGGCACCATGCACAACGACGTGGCCGTCGTCACCAACGTCTCGAGCGACCACCTGGGACTCCATGGCATCCGCACGCTCGATCAGCTCGCGGAGGTCAAGGCCGCCATCACCCGCATCACGCGTCCGGAGGGATGGGTCGTGCTGAACGCCGACGACCCGCGTGTCCTGTCGATGCGCAGAGGGGCAGGTGGGCGTCCGTTCCTCTTCTCCACCGACCCGCACCACCCCGCGATCCGCGAAGCCCTCTCGGCAGGTGGCCGGGCCATCACGGTTCTCGACGGCTGGCTGGTCATCGTCGGAAACGGAGGCGCGGTCCGCCGGCTGGTGGCCCTGAAGGAGCTACCCGTCGCGCTCGCCGGCATCGCGACCCACCACGTGCAGAACGCGATGGCGGCCACCGCGGCAGCGCTCGGGATCGACCTGCCGGAGGAGGCGATCGTGCGAGGACTCCGAAGCTTCGTCCAGGAGCCCACGACCAACCCGGGACGCGCGAACGTGTTCACGATCGACGAACGGGTCGTCGTCGTCGACTACGCGCACAACGAGGCCGGGATGATGGGGCTGACCGAGATCCTCGCCGGTCTCCGCCCGCGAGGCGCCGAGATCTGGCTCGCCTTCTGCGGCGCCGGCGACCGGCAGAACGACATCCTCCACG
>JALYMB010000224.1 GCA_030773935.1 Actinomycetota bacterium
GCTCACGTTCGAACGATTCCTGGATCCGGTCGAGCATGGCGTTCAGGGTCGCCCCGAGCCGGGAGATCTCGTCCTGGGCGGCGGGAAGCGTGAGCCGCCGATCCTGCTCGGTGGAGGAGATGGAGGCGGACTCCCTCTGCATCCGTTGCACCGGCCGGAGCGCCGCGCCCACCAGCACCCATCCTGCCCAGGAGATCACCACGAGGGCGATCGGACCGCCGATGGCCAGCGTGGCGCCGAGCTGAAGGAGCTGGTCCCGCCGGTCCTGCAGGGACGAGCCAACCAACACGACGGAGCGACCGTTCTCCGTTTGGACCGGTACGGCGAGCACACGGGCCACGTCATCGATCCCCCCGATGCGCCGATCGAAGAACTCGGGGTGGGACAGCGACCTGATCGTGTCGGCGGGGAGCAGGGGCGTGCCCTCCACGATGGGACTCGACTGTTCGATCGCCCCCGATGCGCCGGCGACCTGAGCGAAAGCCTCGTCGGGCTCGATCAGCGTCGCGCCCACGTCCGCCACCGAGGGACCGTTGGCCCGGATCCCCGCGGCCAGCACCTCGGCCCTCGAACGGAGACCGGCATCGTTCGCGGCAAGGAGGTCGGCGCCCGTCCTGACGTACACGAAGACACCCACCGCGCCGAGCACGGCCGCCATGCCGATCGCGAACATGAGGGTCAGGCGGACCCTAATCGGGAGTCTGGTCCAGCGTCTCATCGCGAAGTCGATACCCTGCCCCTCGGATGGTCTCCAGCGACGTCCGGTCGAACGGCCGGTCGATCTTGGCCCTCAGGTTCCCGACGTGCACGTCCACGACGTTGGAATCGCCCTCGAAGGCGAAGTCCCATACGTGTTCGATCAGTCGTGACCGGTCGAGGACCTGTCCGGCGTGCCGCATGAAGTACTCGAGCAGCGCGAACTCCTTGGCGGTCAACGCGATCGGCTCGTCACCGCGGCGAGCCTCGTGCCGCGCGGGATCGAGCACCAGATCACCGACGGCCATCGTCGTGGGGCGCTCTGTCGCGCCCCGTCGGATCAGGGCCCGGATCCGCGCCAGGAGCTCCTCGAACGAGAACGGCTTCGTCAGATAGTCGTCGGCACCCGCATCCAGGCCCCGGACACGGTCCTCGACGGCGTCCCGAGCGGTCAGCATCAGAACAGGCGACCAGCGGTCCGCCTCGCGCAGCGTCCGGCAGACCGTGAAGCCGTCGGTGCCGGGCGCCGCACCGTTCAGCACGACATCGAGCACGATCGCGTCGTAGGCGTTCTCCCGTGCCATCCAGAGCGCCTGCTCGCCGTCGCCGATGACGTCGACGGCATAGCCCTCCTCCTCCAGGCCGCGTTTGACGAGGGCCGCCATCTTCGTCGAATCCTCGACCACCAGGAGACGCACGCGGGGACCACTCCTTCCCGGGCAAGGCTACGCCTCACGGCATGAAGCGGCGATGAAGGGGCCGATCGCGCACCTGAAGCGAGGCGCTACGGTGCTCCCGACGCAGCCTGCGGCTGGAGGCCGGTCTCCCGCTCCTGCGCCTCGCGATCGCCGATCCCGGCGAAGGGCAGAGAGACCGTGAAGGTGCTGCCGCCTCCCGGCGCACTCTGCACATCGACGGTTCCACCGAGGTCCCGAACGAGTTCGTTCACGAGATACAGTCCGAGTCCGACGCCGCCGAAGCGCCGCGTCGCGGTCTGGTCCACCTGGTAGAAGCGTTCGAAGATGTGCTCGACCTCGCCGTCGTCGATGCCGATGCCGTCGTCGCGGACCCAGAACTGCACCATCTGGCCCTGCGGCCGAGCCCCGAGCTCCACCCGGCCGCCGTCGGGCGAGTATTTCAACGCGTTGTCGACCAGGTTGGTGAGGACCTCCGTGATGCGATCGGGGTCCGTGACGAGCGGCGGAAGGTCCGGAGCGATCGTGAGATCGATCCGGGCGCTCTCGAGCGGGAAGCTCGCGCGAGCGTCCTCGGCGAGCTGGGCGATGTCGAGCGGGACCGCCCCATGGGCAAGCCCTCCGCGCTCGAGCCGTGCCGACGACAGGAGGTTGCGGATCAGCCGGAAGAGCCGGTTCCCCTGCCCCTCCGCTGCCTGCAGGAACTCGTGCCGTGTCGCCGGATCGTCGCCGAACTCCGGTCGTTGCAGGGTGCGCACGTACCCCAGGACCGAGGTGAGCGGCGTGCGGAGCTCGTGCGACGCAGCGGCGACGAAATCGTCCTTCAGCCGGTTGAGCTCCCGCAGCTCCTCCACGGTGACCTGCTCCCGTGTGAGCAGGACCGAGAGCTGGTTCGTCTGCTCGCGCAGCTGGCGGTTGCGGCTCCGCAGCTCGCGGGAGGCTCGGCGAGCGATGGGCAGCAGGGCCGCGTACAGGATCAGCAGGCCCGCCGCGAACGTGATCGTGAGGCTCCTCAGCAGTTGAGAGATGTCGCCCTGGATCAGGGCGTAGCGCTGGTACACCTCAGCGACGGCGACCGGCCTGCCACCCGGCGACGATCTCAGTGGAACGTAGCTGAAGAGGAGCTTGCTGGCGATCGATCGCTCCGAGACGTTCTCCTCGTCCGTGAGGTCAGAGACACCGAAGACCGGCTCCCCGGCGATCGCCTCGGCGAGATCGGCGGCCTCGTCGGGGAACCTCTGGCCGACGATCGCCGCGACATCGGAGTACAGGATCGTGCCGTCGGGGCGCCAGATCTTCACCCGGACGTCGTACCCGTCGGACAGGATCCGGCTGCGAACGATCGAGTCGAGGCGCGCGTAGGGTTCGCCGCTGAGCGGTGCCGCGAGATCGATACCGGTCAGTGCCGGACTCAGGACCGCGTCGGCCACGAAGGCGGCGTGGGAGTGTGCCGCCAGCTCCGCGCGATGCCGAACGTTCGACACCGTGGTCGCCATGACGCCGGCACCGATGAGAAGGAAGGCGCCCAAGCTGCCCGCGGCGAAGCGGAGAAGGAGACCCTTGCCGGTGTCGGCGCCCTCATCCATGCATCAAGAGTCATCGGCGTCGAGACGTGCCGCTTGAGGATGGCCGGTCGGCCTTACCAGTAGCGAGCCGTCGCCATCGCGAACACCGCGACGGCGAGCAGAGCCAGGCTCGCGCGCGCCAACACCTTCAGTCGTTCCTGGACACCGCCCATCTCCGCGGCCTGCTCGCGTGTGGGACCGCCGGCCTCCGCCGCCCGGCGGCCGATCGCCAGCAGGCGCATCACGTTCGGACGCGTGGCGAACACCCCGATCGCGAGCGCCGCGAGGGAGGCCACCGCCCCGACCGTGATCGCGGTTCCGAACGCGCTGCCGGCGAAGTCGCCGAGGCTCCCGTATGCCTGCCAGTCATGCCAGTACAGCAACAGCCCCCCCGCCACCGTGAGCGCGCCCATCGCGATGATCCGGTCAACGAGCCTGCGCTTGCCCAGTAGCTCAGCCATGAACGGGGCCCCGGCGGGCGCGATCGCCGCCGAGCTCGGCTGGACGAAGACGACGAACATGAACAACGAGCCGGCCCACGCCACGCCTGCGGCGATGTGGACGAGCCGGAACACGAGCAGGTAGACGCTGAGGGCCACCACGGGACGCTCCCTTGGGTCCGACCCGATCCCGGGGGTC
>JALYMB010000225.1 GCA_030773935.1 Actinomycetota bacterium
CGTTCGCCCATCGAGGGTTCCCGGCGGCCCGCCGAGACGGCCGCGGGGTCACCGAAGGGGTCCGCCGGGCGACGAACCTAACCTGCGTGCGCCGAGACGGTGTGCACGATCGCGTCCTCGATCCGCGCGGCGACGGTCTTGTCCATACCGCGCGAGAGGATCGAGAATTCGCCCCAGGCGTCTCGTTGCTCGAGCCACACCCACCCCGACAGCGCCGACACCTTGTCGAGCGTTCCCGTCTTGGCACGGACCTTGACGTCGTGCAGACGGTCCCTGAGGGTCCCCTGACCGCCTTCCGGAAGCGCCTGCCGCAGGACCGCGCCCCACGTCTCATGATCCGCCGCCCACAGGAGGCGGACGACGCCCTGTGAGCGGACGCGGTCCGCGTAGGACAGGCCGGAACTGTCGTGATGCTCGAAGCTGTCGACGCCCTGCCTGTGCTCGAAGGCTGCGATGGCCTGGGCGCCACGCGCGATCGTGGCGGGCGGCCCGACGGTGAGGCGGGCGAGCAGCTTGCCCAACACCTCCGCGTGGAAGTTCAGCGAGTCCACGTCCATCCGGTGGACGATGTCCTTGAGCGCCGCCGAGTCCACCCGTGCCAGCGGGATCAGATGGCCCGAGGGCACGCCGGCGCCGGAGGTCCCCGTCACGCGGATGCCCAGGCCGCGAAGGCGCTTGGTGAGCGCCGCCGCCGCCCGCGCCTCCGGGTCGGTGATATGGGTGCCGCCCCCACCCAGGTTGCCGCGGTAGGTGAGCGCGGTGGGCCGGGGGATCTCCTTGGCGGGGAAGTCGGCCCTCCAGCCCAGGGCCCACCAGTCACGGGCGAAGTACCCCGTCGAGCCCCGCACGCGGCCGTGGATCTGGGTGATGCCGGCGGAGCGGATCTGTCTGGCCAGTGCGTTGATCGTGCTGCGACCCACCTCCGGGTCGCCGCGTCCCAGGACCCACAGGCCGCCCTGGATCACGCCGTTCTGGTCGGGGGCGGCCTCCGCCTGCACGAGCGTGGGAACGGTGAACGTCGGTCCCAGCCGGTCCAGCAGGGCCATGGACAGCAGCAGCTTCTCGTTCGAGGCCGGCCGCCTCGGCACCGACGCCAGGTGCCGGTACCAGAACCGCCCGTCGAACCCCACGCTCACCGAGACGTGATGTCCGGCAACCACGTGATCGATCCGCGAGATCCACCGCGGCTCGCCCCGGCCGGCTGTATCGAGGTCCGTGTCGGCGAGGGCGGCCGGGGCGGTCGCGAACACGCACGCCAGCGCCACGGCTCCACGAACGAGGAGACTTCCGCGATGCAGCATCCGGGCTCGCACGACCCGTGATGGTAGCCGCCGACGCGCCCCGGAGCCCCGCGCGCGCTAGATGGCGCCGTTGGCGAGAGCGTCGGCCTCGTTCTGCATCGACTGACGCTCCGTCAACAGGCCCTGCAGGGCCTCGCGATCCAGCGGCTTGGCGAAGAAGAATCCCTGGCCTAGGTCGCAGTGCAGCTCCAAGAGGCGCTCGAGCTGGTCGGCCCGCTCGATCCCCTCGGCGACGGGCTTCAGGTCCAGGTCCTGGGCGAGCTTGAGGATCGTGGCGGTGAGCGCGGACTTCCGCACGTCGGAGTTCATGGCGTCCACGAAGGACTTGTCGACCTTGAGGATGTCAACGGGGAAGTGCTGGATGTAGTTCAGCGACGAGTACCCCGTGCCGAAGTCGTCCACCGCCAGGAGCACGCCGAGGCCCTTGAGCTCGCCGAGCCGTTCGATCGACAGCTCCATGTTGGACATCATCACGCTCTCGGTGATCTCCAGGATCAGCGAGGACGGCTCGAGCCCGGTTTCCAGGAGGATGTCGCGCACCTCGTCCACGACCTCCGGGCGCTGCAGCTGTCTGACGGAGAGGTTCACGGCCATGTGCAACGGCGGGTCGCTGGGGTATCGCTGCTGCAGGTCCTTGGCGTACGTGCATGCCTCCTGCAGGACCCAGCGGCCGATCGGGACGATCAGCCCGGTCTCCTCGGCCAGCGGGATGAACTCCAGCGGCGGCACCATGCCGCGCCTGGGATGCACCCAGCGGATCAGCGCCTCGACGCCCGTGATCTTCCCCGATTCCAGCTCGATGACGGGCTGGTAGTGCAGGACGAACTCGCCGTGCTCGACGGCTCGTTGCAGGTCGGCCTTGAGCTCCAGGCGCCGGAGCGCGGTTTCGTGCATCGCCGGCTCGAACACCTGGTAGCGGCCCTTGCCGTTCTCCTTGGCCATGTACATGGCAACGTCGGCGTTGCGCAGGATCTCCTCGACGGCGTCGTCGCTCCCCTCGCGGACGTCCTCGGCGACGGCGATCCCGATGCTTGCCCGCATGAAGACCTCCTGGCCATCCAGCGAGAAGGGTGCCTCCAGCGACTGCATGATCCGGTCGGCGACGTCGACGGCCTGGATCCCCTCGCCGCCGTCCTCGAGCAGGATGGCGAATTCGTCGCCGCCGAGCCGGGCGGCGGTGTCGGCGGCCCGCAGGGCCGAGCGGACGCGCTCGCCCACCTCCGAGAGCAGCTGGTCGCCGGCGGCGTGGCCGAGCGAGTCGTTGATGGTCTTGAAGTCGTCCAGGTCCATGAAGAGCACGGCGACCGGCTTGTGGTCGCGCAGCTGGCGCTCGAGGGCGTGCTCCACGCGGTCGTGGAACAGGGCTCGGTTCGCCAGGTTCGTCACGGAGTCGTGGAAGGCCTGATGGGACAGTTGCTCCTCGAACTCCTTCCGCTCGGTGATGTCGCGGGTGTTGAGGACGATGCCCCCCACGTTGGGATCGTGCAGCAGGGCCGTCCGCAATGTCTCGACGAATACCCAGTGCCCCTCCTTGTGACGCGCGCGGAACTCGATGAGCCCCGTGTGGCCGTCGTCGCCCACGGTCGAGAGGAAGGAGATCACACGGGTCTTGTCCTCGGGGCTGACCAGGTCGGCGAACCGCATGCCCTCCAGATCCTGCGGCGTGTACCCGAGCACCCGAACCGAGGCGGGGCTCGCGTAGCGGATGCAGGTATCGGGTTCGATCACGGTGACGATGTCCGAGGCGTTCTGCACCAGCGACGCGAACCGCTTCTCGCTCTGGGCGATCACGACCTCCTCGGTCAACGCGGCGCTCTCCACCGCCAGGGCCACCTGGGACGCCAGGGCCTCGAGCCCGTCGGTGATCCCACGGTGATGTCCGGGAGGCACCGCAACGACGATCAGGCCCCGGAACGCGTCGCGGATGAACAGCGGTGCGACGAAGATGACCCCCTGGTCGCTCGGGAGGCCGAGTGGCCCGCGGAGGTCGCTCTCTCTCGCCACGACCGAGTAGGTGCGTCGCTCGAGCAGGCGTTCGCGCTTCCAGTCCTCCAGGG
>JALYMB010000226.1 GCA_030773935.1 Actinomycetota bacterium
GGCCCTACGTAGCCCACGATGCCGCACATCAGGGATCGAGGGTAGCAGCCCCCGGTCCTTGGACGGCTGCTCAGCCGGCGCCGAGTTCGGCGCCTACGATCCGTGCGATCGCGTCGGCGTGCCTGCGCGCCATGGCTTCGTCCTCCGCCTCCACCATTACTCGCACCAGGGGCTCGGTGCCCGAGGCGCGAACCACGACCCTTCCGGTGTCACCCAGCGCACGCTCCGCGTCGGCGACCGCTCCCCGGATCCCGGGAGCGGCGTCGAGGTCCCTCCCGCCGGCCGCGGGGACGTTCACGATCACCTGCGGGAACCGCTGCATCGTCCCGGCCAGCGCCGCGAGCCCGACGCCCCTGCGGGCCGCGAGCGAGAGGAAGCGAACGGCGGTGAGCAGGCCGTCGCCGGTGGTCGCCTGCTCGGCGAAGATCACGTGGCCGGACTGCTCCCCCCCGAGCATCGCGCCCATGCGCCGCATCTCCTCGGCCACGTACCGGTCGCCCACCCGGGTGGTCACGACGTCGATGCCGGCGGCGGTCATCGCGCGATGGAACCCGAGGTTCGCCATCACGGTGGTCACCACGGTGTGGTTGGGCAGACGGCCGTCATCGCGCATCGCGATCGCGCACGCCGCCAGGACCTGATCGCCGTCGATCACGGTGCCGGCGGCGTCGGAGAACAGAGCGCGGTCCGCGTCGCCGTCGTGAGCGACGCCGGCGTCGGCTCCCAGCCGCACCACCTCGGCCGCCACCACCTCCGGATGCAGCGCGCCGCAGCCCTCGTTGATGTTGCGACCGTCCGGTGAGGCGAAGATCGCGTGCACGGTGGCGCCCAGCCGGCGAAGGACCTCCGGCGATGGGCCGCTCGCCGATCCGTTCGCGCAGTCCACCACCACCGTCATGCCCGTTAGGGGAGCCTCGGCGGCGTCCACCACGTGTTGGAGGTATCGCGCTTCGCCGTCGCCGAGGGGCAGCGTGTGGCCGAGCTCGGCCGCCGGCGGCTGCGGCGCGGCGTCCAGCACCGCCTCGATCTCGTCCTCCAGATCGTCGGAGAGCTTGAGGCCGTCGCGTGCGAAGAACTTGATCCCGTTGTCGGGTGCGGGGTTGTGAGAGGCGGAGATGACCACGCCCGACGACGCGCCGAGCTCGGTGGTGAGGAAAGCCACGGCGGGGGTGGGCTGGACCCCGGCGATCACCACGTCACCCCCGGCGCCGCGGATGCCCTCCACCAGCGCGTCCTCGAGCCACTCCCCCGATACGCGCGTGTCGCGCCCCACGACGAATATCGGGCGCCCCCGGCCGTGGCGTCCGAGCACGACGACGGCGGCGCGGCCGAGCCCACGCGCCAGGTCGGCGGTGAGCTCGGTGCCGGCCACCCCGCGCACACCGTCGGTCCCGAAGAGTCGTCCCATGGGGCGTGAGGCTACCGGAGCGACCGGGGCACGGACCCGCCCGTCCGCAGGGTGCGGAGCGGCCGCGGCGCGGGGCCCTCGCGACGCGACCGGGACCTCATGTGCCGCTCAGCAGCAGCCGGGCGGGCAGCATTCGGTGTCGCAACACTGCGGTGGGCAGCAGGGCAAGGGTCCGTCTCGCATGATCGCTCCCTCCTTTCATCGTATCGATGAGCGTCGATACCTTGGCAGACGCATCGATACCTGTCAATATGACCTTCATGAGAACGATGATCGCCGAGCTCGAGAGCTGCTGCCCACCGCTGATGGCGGAGCCGCTGGACGCGGACGAGGCCCAGATCCTCGCCGAGGTCCTGCGTGCGCTCGCCGATCCCGCGCGTCTGCGACTGGTCTCGCTGCTGGCCGCCGAGCCGGGACGTGAGGCGTGCGGCTGCGACCTCACCCAGCCCTTGGGCCTCTCGCAGCCCACGGTGAGCCACCACCTGAAGGTCCTGTACGAGGCCGGGTTGCTGGGACGGGAGCGGCGGGGACGGTGGGTGTACTACGCGCTCCGCGAGGATCGGCTGGCGTCGTTGCGAACGATCCTGGCGCCGGCGCCGGTCCCGGTGTGAGGATCGCGGCTCACGTCCGGGCCGCCAGAAGGTCGGCGAGCAGATCGCGCACGCGCCGGTCGATCTCGTCGCGGATCGGGCGGACCTCGGCCAGGGTCAGGCCGTCCGGGTCGTCGAGCTCCCAGTCCAGATAGCGCTTGCCAGGGAAGACCGGGCAGGCGTCGCCGCAGCCCATCGTGACGACCACGTCGGCGGCTCGGACGACCTCGTCGGTCAGCGGCTTGGGGAACTCCTGTGACAGGTCGACCCCGATCTCAACCATCGCAGCCGCGACCGCCGGGTTGATCTCGTAGGCCGGCGTGCTTCCCGCCGACCGGACGTGCACACGTCCCTCTGCGTGTTCGTGGAGAAGGGCGGCCGCCATCTGGCTGCGCCCCGCGTTGTGAACGCACACGAACAGCACCTCGGGGACGTCCTTCATGATCCTTCCTTCCGCCTGCGGAACTCGCGCGGCAGGCTAGCGCGGTGACATGGCCGCAAGGTGAACAGGCGCCGCGATCGTCACTTGGTGGGCCGCGCGTCGGGTCACCTATCGTCAACGATGCGTCGCCGGACCTTTCCGACGATCGGCCGCCTCCGTTCCCTCCGCGGTCATGCCGCCGACACCTGCCCCTCGTTGACTGGAGACCGACGGGCGGGAGAGACCCGCCCGGGAGGGAGGGAATCACCGTGAAGCGACGACTCCTGATGATCGGGGTGACGGGCGCGCTCGTCGTCGGAATGCTCGGTGCCGCGCTCGCCGCGATCACCGACTTCGGTCTGTTCCGTGACGGGCAGCTACGAGCGAAGTCCTCGGACCTGTTCGGCGTCACGGGGCTCGCCCCCGTGCTCAACTCCTCCATCACGTCGGCGAACCCCGCCGCCGCCACGCTGGATCCGCGGAAGCTCGCGACGTTCGCGAAGAGCCTGCACGTGCGTGTGGTGAGCAAGGGCGTGACGGCACCGAACGTCGACATGATGGTGCTGTGGCCCGACGACACCGATCCCACGCACCTGATCTTCTGCAACGAGCAGGGAGTCGCCGACCCCGGCGTCCAGCGTCTGGACCTCGCGACGGGTGAGGTTGACACGATCCTCACCGGCACGGTCTCGTGCGACCCCCTTCACGCCACGCCCTGGGGCTCGATCGTGTTCGGCGAGGAAGCCGGAGGCGGTGCGAGCGGAGGTCGCATGTACGAGCTGATCCACCCCCTGAACACCACGAACGTGCTACTCGACCGGGCCACCGGCCAGTTCACCAACGGCGCGGGCGGGGAGGGAGCCGGCAACATCGTGGCGCGCGGGGCCCTCGGCCGCCTCTCCTTCGAGGGGATCGGGCTGCTGCCCACTGGCGTCGCGTACTACGGCGACGAGAACCGACCGAACGTCGGCAACGCCGGGGGCTCGTACTTCAAGTTCATCCCCACCGCGCTTCGTGCCCCGGGCGCCGGCCCGATCACCGATCTGTCCCAGTCTCCGCTCACGGCCGGATCCGTCTACGGCCTCCGCGTTGGCAAGCGCAACAACAACACCGACTACGGATGGGGAACGGAGACGGGCCTCGGCATCTGGGTGCTTATGGGGACCGCTCCGGATGCCGATCTGCGCGCGTTGGCGGCCACCGCCAAGCTGACCGCCTACTACCGACCGGAGGATCTCGCGTTCGACGGAGCCCAGTACGACGCCGGCAACGTGAAGTTCTGCGGCAACAACACCGGCAATGAGGCCAGCGGCCACACCTGGGGCACCACGATCTGCGTGACCGACGGTACCTTCGCGCAGGCAGGTGCCAACACGGCGACGCCGGAGGTCCAGCTGTTCGTCGTGGGCAACCCCCAGCTCGCGATGATGGACAACATCGCCTACCAGCCCGGCCGCGGGAACTGGGTGATCCACGAGGACGGCGACAACACGGCAACCGGCCGCAACAACGACCTGTGGCTCTGCCTGCCGGACCGCGCGGACGTGGACCAGCAGGCCGACGGCTGCATCCGAATCGCGACCCTGAACGACCTGGGTCCGTCCGGAGCGCCGAACGCCGGCGAGGGGGTCGAGTGGACCGGCGGCGTGTTCGACAGCACCGGCCAGCGGTTCTTCGTCAGCGTCCAGCACAACATGACCGGCCACGGCGTGATCCTGGAGATCACGGGCTGGGAGTGAGCTCGATGGGGCGGTGAGGGCGTTCCCTCGCCGCCGACTTTCCCTCGAGGAAGGAGGGAGCGGCGC
>JALYMB010000227.1 GCA_030773935.1 Actinomycetota bacterium
GTGCCCGAGGCTTCGGTCGCGATCGACCTGTCGGGTAGCCCCGGACGCCATCGGAAGGAGCGCGTGGTCCGCGGGCTGTTCTTCGGCGCCGCCGCCTTCTCGGTGGTGATCAGTGCGGCGATCGTTCTGTCCCTCCTCGGGCGAGCCATCTCGTTCGCGATCGACGTGGATCCGGCGGCGCTGTGGTCCGACGGCTGGTTCCCACGCCGGGGCCTGTACGACCTGCGGACGATCGTTGGAGGGACCCTGACGGTGACCCTGATCTCGATGATGGTGGCGACGCCCCTGGGTCTCGGCGCCGCGATCTATCTGTCGGAATACGCCGGGTCCCGCGCTCGACGGTGGCTGAAGCCCGTCATCGAGATCCTGGCGGGTATCCCCAGCGTCGTCATGGGGTTCTTCGCGCTGGCGGTGCTGGCACCCGGCCTGGTGCAACGGCTGTGGAGCTCGGCGCCATTGTTCACCCTCATGGCCGCGGGGATCGCCGTCGGGATCCTGGTCACCCCGCTCGTCGCCTCCATCGCCGAGGACGCGATGCACGCGGTGCCGAACGCCCTGCGAGAGGCGTCGGTTGGGCTCGGGGCCCGACGCATGACGACGAGCCTACGCGTGGTGTTCCCGGCCGCCGTGTCGGGCATCGTGGCAGCACTGATCGTGGGTATCTCGCGGGCCATCGGCGAGACGATGGTGGTCGCCATGGCGGCGGGCGGCACGGGCGGCGCGCAGGGTTTCGCGCCGCTGCAGCCGGGACAGACGATGACCGGCGCGATGGCATCGCTGGCCACCGGCTCCGACCAGGTGAAGGGGGCGGCCCTCACCTTCGAGGCGCTGTTCTTCGTGGGGATGCTGCTGTTCCTCATCACGTTCGCCCTCAACGTTCTGAGCGAACGGTTCGTGCGACGGTTCAGGAACCTGTACTGATGACCACGACCGCCACCGACCCGACGACGGCGGCGGTGGAGCGTGCCCTCCACGGTCGGCGCGCCGACTGGCGGGGGACGCTGTTCCAAGCGGCGCTCCTGGCCACGCTGGTGACCGCGCTCGTGATCCTCGCCGTCCTGATCGGCGACGTGATCCGAGCCGGTATGCCCGTCCTCCGGGAGCGAGGCTCCGACTTCATCACCGGCGACCTGTCGACGTCCGCGGTCCGTGCGGGTGTGTGGCAGGGGATCGTGGGTTCCCTGAGCATGATGATCTTCGTGGTGCTGCTGGCGTTCCCGCTCGGCATCGGAGCCGCCGTCTACATCGAGGAGTACGCGCGGGACACGCGCCTCACGCGTTTCATCAACGCGAACATCCGCAACCTGGCCGGCGTCCCCTCGATCGTGTACGGGCTCCTCGGTTTGGCGATCTTCGTGGAGGCGCTGGGCTCGATCACGGGACCGGGGGTGTCGGGGCGGAGCCTGATCTCGGCCGGCCTGACGCTTGCGATCATGGTGCTGCCGATCGTCATCATCACCTCGGCGGAGGCCCTACGCTCAGTTCCCCGGAGCATCCGGGAGGCCGGGTACGGCGTGGGCGCCACCCGATGGGAGGTGATCCGCAGCCACGTGCTGCCCTACGCGGCTCCGGGGATCCTCACCGGAACGGTGCTCTCGCTTGCCCGCGCGATGGGGGAGACGGCTCCCCTTATCCTGGTGGGCGCCACCACGGGGTTCCTGGGCTCCAACGCGGGGTTCTTCGAGAGCTTCCAGGAACGGTTCACGGCCCTGCCCATCATCATCTTCCGATGGGCCTCACTACCCGATCAGCGCTTCCGTGCGCTCACCGCAGCTGCCATCATGGTGCTGCTGACCGTGCTGCTGCTCATGAACTCCGTCGCCATCGTGCTGAGGAATCGATATGACCGGAAGTGGTGATGAGGTGGATGTGAGGATCGGCAGCCAGGTGGACGAGGGAGCCGGGAGACCCGTGGTGGACGTCCAGGATCACCAGCGCGCGACCGACGATCGAAGGAGCGTCTTCGACATCGAGGGCCTCGCCGTGTACTACGGGGCGTTCCGGGCCGTCCGAGACGTGACGCTCCCCGTCCGCGAGAACGAGATCACGGCCCTGATCGGCCCCTCGGGCTGCGGGAAGACCACGGTCCTGCGGTGCCTGAACCGGATGAACGACCTGGTGCCGGAGGCACGGGTGGAGGGGAAGATCCTGTACCACGGCGTCGATCTCTACGACGACAGGGTTGATCCGGTCGAGGTCCGCCGGCGGGTCGGGATGGTCTTCCAGAAGCCGAACCCGTTCCCTAAGTCGATCCACGACAACGTGGTGTTCGGTCCGAAGATCGCCGGGTACAAGGGAGATATGGACCAACTGGTCGAGGAGTCCCTACGCAAGGCGGCACTCTGGGACGAGGTCAAGGACAAGCTCAAGCAGTCGGCGATGGAGCTGTCCGGCGGTCAGCAGCAGCGGCTGTGCATCGCGCGGGCGATCGCGACCCGTCCGGACGTGATCCTGATGGACGAGCCCTGCTCGGCGCTGGACCCGATCGCGACGCAGCGGATCGAGGATCTGATGCAGGAGCTCGTCGCCGACTACACGATCGTGATCGTCACGCACAATATGCAGCAGGCGGCCCGGGTGAGCGACCGCACGGCGTTCTTCACCGTCGAGGTGAAGGAGGACGGTCATCGCACGGGGATGGTCGTGGAGTTCGATCGGACGCAGACGATCTTCACGAACCCGTCCGACGACCGGACGGAGGCGTACGTGACGGGGCGGTTCGGATGACGCAGCGGCTGCACGAGGAGCTGGAGCAGCTGGAGCTCGAGGTGCTCGCCATGGGCGAGCTCGCCGAGCGCGCCGTGGGGCGCGCCATCGACGCGCTGGTCAACCGCGACGAGGAGCTCGCCCAGGCCGTGATCGACGGCGACGACGAGATCGACGAGCTTTACCTGGACGTGGAGGCGCGGACGATACAACTGCTGGCGCTGCAGACCCCGGTGGCGACCGACCTGCGCCTGCTCTCGGCGATGCTGCACATCGACCTGCACCTGGAGCGGATCGGCGACCAGGCGGTGAACATCGCGAAGACCTTCCTCTCCGTGAGATACCTCGCGGGAAGCGAGAAGGTCACCGGGCACATCCGCGAGATGGGCGACATCGTGCGGCCCATGATCCGCACGGCCATGGAGGCGTTCCGCACACGCGATCTGGCCCTGTGCCTGAAACTGCCGGAGATGGACGACCCGGTGGACCGGCTGAACCTGGGGATGTATCAGGAGATCGCGGCGCTCGCCGACGATCCCGCACAGCTGGACTGGGGTCTGCGCATGTTGGTGCTGGCGAGGAACCTCGAGCGGGTGGGCGACAATGCGGTCGACGTGGCCGAGCAGGTGGGGTTCCTGCTGACCGGCGAGTTCCGCGAGTTCACCGACGCCTCCCATCCGGTGATCGTCGAGACGGAATGAGCGACGAGGCACCGCGCATCCTCATCGTGGAGGACGAGGAGTCGCTGTCGGACTCGGTCCGGTACAACCTGGAGCGGGAGGGATATTCGGTGGCCGTCGCCCGGGACGGCCGGATCGCGCTGGAGGCGTTCCGCTCGCAGAAGCCGGCCCTCGTGATCCTCGATCTGATGCTGCCGGAGGTGTCGGGCCTGGACGTGTGCCGGGCGATCCGCGCGGAGTCCGACGTCCCCATCATCATGGTCACCGCGAAGGACTCGGAGGCGGACAAGGTCACCGGCCTGGAGCTGGGGGCAGACGACTACGTCACGAAGCCGTTCTCCATCCGTGAGCTGGTCTCCCGCGTGCGCGCGAACCTGCGCCGTACGGCGATGCGGACGGTCGCCTCGCTGGACGACAGGGTGAACGGAGGCACGGTGGAGATGGACGTGGCCCGCCACGAGGTGCGCGTGCAGGGCGAGGTCACTGCGTTCCCGCCGAAGGAGTTCGAGCTGTTGGAGACCTTCCTGCGCCGGAAGGGCCGGCTGCTCACGCGCGAGTTCCTGATCGAGGAGGTCTGGGGCCCCGACTACTTCGGCGACACGAAGACGCTGGACGTGCACGTGAAGCGGCTGCGGCGCAAGATCGAAGGGGATCCTCACCGGCCGGCGCACCTGCTCACCGTCCGGGGCCTCGGATACAAGTTCGTGGATTGATCCCCAGGGGTTCCGAATCGGCGGGGGATTCCCCTGCCGTTCACCGGGCGTTCACCTCGGGGCGCCTTGCTGGTCACCGTGAGGGACGACTACCATCGGTTGGCGTCCCGGCCGGCCCTCGGTGACGCGGCGCGACCATGGACATCGCCTCCCCGATCTCCCTGCTCCCCTCGGCGGACTCCCGATACATCAACCGCGAGCTGTCCTGGCTGGACTTCAACGGGCGCGTGCTGGCGCTGGCGGAGGACCCCGCCACGCCGCTGTTGGAGCGGGCGAAATTCCTGGCCATCTTCGGCGGAGCCCTGGACGAGTTCTTCCAGATCCGGGTCTCCGGTCTGAAGGAGCAGGCCTCCGCGGGCGTCGGGGTGGCCACGCCTGAGGGCATGACCCCCCGGGAACAGCTCGCCGGCATCCGCGAGCGGGTGATGGCCCTGGTGGAGCGCGCGGGCCTCCTGCTCACCGAGGAGCTCCTGCCCGCGCTGGAGAAGGCCGGGATCCGGATCCTGGACTGGCAAGAGCTCGATGAGAGGGATCACGCGGAGCTCGATCGCGTCTTCCGCGAACGCATGTTCCCGGTCATCACCCCGCTGTCGGTGGACCCCTCACACCCATTCCCCTATATCTCGAGTCTGTCGCTGAACCTGGCCGCCATCGTTCGCGATCCCATGACCGGACAGCGCCGGTTCGCCCGCGTCAAGGTGCCGCCGCTGTTGGAGCGGTTCGTGGCGCTCGCCGACGGGCAGCGCTTCGTGCCGATCGAGCAGGTGCTGGCCGCACACCTGGACTCGCTGTTCCCGGGGATGGAGATCCTGAGCCATCACGTCTTCCGAGTCACCCGCGACGCCGACATGGACGTGGAGGAGGACGAAGCCGAGGACCTGCTCGCGGCGATCGAGACGGTACTGGTGCGCCGCCGCCGCGCCGCGAGCCCGGTGCGTCTGGAGGTGGACGGATCGATCACGGAGGAGGTCCGGGGGCTGCTGCTCCGCGAGCTCGAGCTCGACCCCGACGATGTCTACGAGGTGCGAGGTCTCCTGGACCTGAGCTCCTTGTGGTCGCTCGCCGCACTGGACCGCCCCGAGCTCAAGGACGAGCCCTTCACCCCCGTCACGCAGTGGCGCCTGGACGGGGAGGCCCCGCCCGACGTATTCGCGGTGCTGCAGGGCGGCGACGTTCTGGTGCACCACCCGTACGACTCGTTCAGCTCGTCCGTGGAGGCCTTCGTCGAGCAGGCCGCGAGCGATCCCGACGTGCTGGCGATCAAGCAGACCCTGTACCGGACCTCGGCCGACAGCCCGATCGTCCGTGCGTTGATCCGCGCCGCCGAGTCGGGCAAGCAGGTCGTGGCGCTCGTGGAACTGAAGGCGCGCTTCGACGAGCAGGCCAACATCAACTGGGCGCGGGCCCTGGAACAGGCGGGCGTCCACGTGGTGTACGGGGTAGCGGGCCTGAAGACCCACGCGAAGACCTGCCTCGTGGTTCGCCGCGAGAACGCCGGGATCCGCCGATACGCCCACATCGGCACCGGCAACTACAACCCGCGCACCGCCGGGTTGTACGAGGATCTGGGGTTGCTCACAGCCGACCCCGAGATCGGTGCCGACCTCACGGACCTGTTCAACCTGTTGACGGGGTACAGCCGCCAACGCGACTATCGGAAGATCCTGGTGGCGCCGATCTCGATGCGTCCGCGGATCCTCGAGCTGATCCACCGCGAGATGCAGGCGGGGGACGGCTCCATCACCCTGAAGATGAACAGTCTCGTGGACGCCGACATGATCGACGCCCTGTACGAGGCGTCGCAGGCCGGCACCGAGGTGCAGCTCATCGTCCGTGGGATCTGCTGCCTACGCCCGGGCCTTCCCGGACTCTCGGAACGGATCCACGTGCGGTCGCTGGTCGGCCGCTACCTCGAGCATTCACGGATCTTCCGGTTCGGGAGTCCCCCGCGCGGATCCGACCACTACTTCGGCTCGGCAGATCTCATGCCGCGCAACCTGGACCGGCGGGTGGAGGCGATGACGCCGGTGACCGATCCCACCCTGGCGGCCCGCCTGGACGAGATCCTCGACGTGTCGCTCGCCGACGACGTCTTGTCGTGGGAGCTGGCATCGGACGGCCGCTGGCACAAGGTGCCCACGGTTCGGGACATCAACGCACAGCAGCGGCTGCAGGAGACTGCGGCGGAGCGGGCGCGCGGCCGACGGTGAGCGTCGAGCGAGAGACGAAGCTGGACGTGGGGCCGGGGTTCCGGCTCCCGGGGTTCGACGGGGTCCGCGACGGCGTCATCGCGCTCGGCTCCGACCCGGAGCAGATCCGGACCGTCTATTGGGACACCAAGGATCTCCGGCTGGCCCGATGGGGCTGCAGCCTCCGCCACCGTGACGGACAGGGGTGGACCCTGAAGCTGCCTCCGCTCGTGGCGGGTGGCGCCCTCGCGCGGGAGGAGATCGTGCAGCAAGGCCGTGCCGATCGTGTGCCGGACGAGCTGTCGGCACTCGTCACCGCTTACGTGCGCGGGGAGGCCCTGCAACCGGCCGTCACCCTGCGCACCGTGCGGACCCGCGTGGTGTTGGCGGACGCCGACCGAACCCCCTTGGGCGAGGTGGTGGACGACGAGGTCTCGGTCGTGGACGGCCCTCGGACCGCCGCACGATTCCGCGAGGTCGAGGTCGAGACCCGCGACGAGGATCTGGCCGCCGCCGCGATCGCCCGGCTGCGGGCGGCCGGCGCCGGCGACACGATCCTCACGCCGAAGTACCTCCGGGCCCTGGGGCCTCTTGGTGAGGATCCTCCCGAGCTCGAAGCTGTGACGTCGCTGCCCGCCGATGCGTCGGTTTTGGACGTCGTGCGCAACGCGATGGCCGCATCCGTGATCCGGCTGTTGCGCGCCGACGCCGGGATCCGGCTGGGTGAGGACCCGGAGGCCGTGCATCAGGCACGGGTCGCCGCGCGGCGACTGCGCTCGGATCTGCGCACGTTCGGTTCCCTCCTCGATCGGTCGTGGACCGCATCCCTGCGTGAGGAGCTGTCGTGGCTCGGCGGCTCGCTGGGCGGGGTGCGCGACTTGGACTTGCTTGCCGGCCGGCTGGCGACCGAGGTGGCGACCCTGCCGGACCAGGATCGGCCGGCGGGGGAACGTCTGCTGGGAAGGCTGCGGGCCGTCCGGTCCGTCGCCCGTGAGCGGCTGCTGGTCGACCTGCGTTCACCGCGGTACGTGGCGCTCCTCGATGCGCTCGTGGCAGGCGCCTCGCAACCTCAGGCGCTCGCCGAGGTGGCCTGTCTTCCCGCGCTCGAGGCGATGGGTTCGCTGATGGCGCGCCCGTTGGCGCATCTGTCACGTGCATGCGAGGCGATCCACAAGGGATCACCCGATGAGGTGGTGCACGCGGCGCGGATCCGCGCGAAGCGGGCGCGATACGCGGCCGACGCACTGGCGCCCGTGTTCGGCAAGGCGGCCCGGTCG
>JALYMB010000228.1 GCA_030773935.1 Actinomycetota bacterium
GGTCCGCGACGCTGTCGGCGCAGCTCCAGCACGACGGCGCCCTCACGACGAAGGCGCTGACGTGGATGCCCGGTTGGGTCGTCGCCCTTCTGCTCGTTGGCGGGATCGCGCTCCTCGTCCGTCGCGCAAGGAGGTCGTTCGAGCTCGACCCGACCGACGTCCAGGAGGAGGGAACGACAACGAAGGAGGAGGACCTTGAGCACGAAGAGAGCCGCTAGCACCAAGGGCAAGGCCAGCTCCGGTCGAAGAGTCGCGGGTGAGCGACACCCTCGACGTGCCAGCTCAGTCGTGAAGATCGCCGGCGCGCTCGCCCTTGCGATCGTGGTCCTAGGAGCGATCTACCTCGCCAACCGGCCGAGGGGTACCGGCCCGGGGAAGTATGCGTTCCAGGTCGGGAGCCCGGGTCCGGGGCAGGCGGCCTCGGAGTTCAGGCTTCCGTCGACCACGGGAGGCACGTTCGATCTCTCCTCGGCGCGAGGGAAGACGGTGCTCCTGTATTTCCAGGAGGGTCTCACGTGTCAACCGTGCTGGGATCAGCTGACCGCCATCCAACGGAGCGATCCGAAGTTCAAGGCCTTGGGCATCGACGAGGTCATCTCGATCACGAGCGACACCCTCGATCGACTCCGGCAGAAGGCGGCGGACGAGGGTCTGACGACGCCGGTCCTGTCGGATCCCGACCTGAAGGTCTCCGCCGAGTACCAGGCCAACAGCTACGGGATGATGGGGAACTCCCGCGACGGTCACACGTTCATCCTCATCGGCCCCGATGGGACGATCAGATGGCGTGCCGACTACGGCGGCGCGCCGGACTACACGATGTTCGTGCCCGTCGACGATCTGATCGCCGACATCGCTGCGGGAGCGCATGGTGCCTCGTAGCCGACCCGAGGTCGTGCTGCTCACGCGCGAAGAGTGTGGCTTCTGCCACGACGCCGAGGAGATCCTCGTACGGTTGTCCTCGGAGTTCGGCTTCGATGTGACGAGGTTGGATCTGGACTCTCAAGAGGGCTACGAGCTCGGCCAGCGGGAGGGCATCCTGTTCCCGCCCGGGATCCTCATCGACGGCGAGGGCGTGTCCTACGGGCGTCCCTCCGAGCGCAGACTCAGGCGGGAGCTCGAACGCCGTCTTCAGGAGACGAAGGCGGAGTCCTGATGCCGGTCAGCAAGCGCCGTCGGAAACCTGCGCGACGCGAGCATCGTCCGCCGCCGCAACAGCAACCGCGGGCGCCGGCCACGCGTAGGCATGAACGGGTGTGGAAGAAGCGGGTCGGGTGGTCGATGGTGGCCGTCGGGGGACCGATGTTCCTGATCGGGAACATCGGAGCCCGAACCGGCGTGGTCGCTCTCCCCTTCGATCCGCATCACGTCATCGCTCAACTCGGCGGCGGCCTGATCGCAGTCGTCGGACTCATGCTGGCCACGGCGAGCACATGATCCGGCGGGTCGGGTGTGCGGTCGCTCTCGCAGCCATCCTGATGGTGGCCTCGCCGTCCGCGGCGTTCGCGCATGCCGGGTTCGTGTCCTCGACGCCGGAGCCTGGTGCGATCCTGGGCAGCGCCCCCGGTCAGGTGAGCCTCACGTTCTCAGAGCCGTTGAACACCCGCCTCTCTCGGGTTGCCGTCCGAACGCCCGATGGATCATCGGTCGCGGGCCACGTCGTCGGCGACGACGGGATGGTCGTCGATCTCACGACCGGTCAGCCCGGCGTGTACGAGGTCGACTGGACGACCGTAAGCCTGGTCGACGGTCACACGCTCTCCGGTTCGTTCCGCTTCGGGGTCGGCGTGTCACCGGGTGCCGGTGCAGAGGGTGGGACCACGGATGAGCCGACCGGCTGGGATCTCCTGATCGCCATCGGTCGCCTGGTCGAGGACGCGAGCCTGCTCCTGGTGGTCGGCCTATTGCTCCTCGGTCGTCTCGCGCGCAGGGATCCGCCGATCACCTGGGCCCGGACGCCGACCCTTCTCGCGTTCGCGCTCGCATTCGCCGGGGGCATCGCCGTCGTCCTGGGCGAAGCGCTGCGCGCGGCGCCTTCCCCCGCCGTTGGGGCCGTCGTCGCGTACCTCACCACGGACCTGCCCGGCTGGTCACGGCTCGCGAGGGTCGTTCTCGAGGGCGTCGGGATCCTCGCCGCGTGGCGATGGCCGCGCGCCCAGGCGCCGCTGGGTGTCGCGGCGATCATCGCACTGGCGGCCGCGGGACATGCCACCGCGGTCCAACCCCGCGCTTGGGGTGTGACGGTCGAGGCCGTCCACGTCCTTTCCGCCGGGCTCTGGGCGGGCGGGATCCTGGCTCTCGCGCTGCTGCGGCCTCCCGATCGGTGGCTCGGCGAAGGCGGCCGCACGCTCCTTGACCGGTTCACGCCGGTCGCGCTGGCGTCGTTCGCCGTAACGGTCGGCACCGGCGCGATCCGCGGCGTGCAGGAGGTGGGTGGCTGGGCCGGGCTGTTCGGCTCCCTCTACGGGTTGGTCTTGGTCGTGAAGATCCTCCTCGTGCTCACGATGGTCCAAGCCTCCGTGCTCGCCTGGCGCAGGATCGCCATCTTCCCCAGGGGCGAAGCGGCGGCAGCAGCCCTCGTGATCGGGGCGGCGGCCCTTCTGTCCGCTTTCCCGCTCCCTCCCGCCCGACAGGTCGAAGCAGCCGAAGGCCCTTCGCCCTCGGCGGCCTCGGGCGCGCCCATCCCCGCAGGAGGCGCCCTCACGCTTGGGTCCCACGCTGGGCCCGTGCTCGTCGGTCTCACCCTCTCGCCGGCGGCGCCGGGCTCGAACATGATGACGATCTACGTCCAGAGCCTGGATGGTCCCGCCGCAACGGCCGCCCTTCCGGTCAAGGCAGCCGTGAACGGCGAACCCGTCACGCTCACGCAGTGCGCTGACACGTGCCGGAAGGGTCGGGCGAAGCTGCGCGGAGGTGATCGTGTCACGGTCGACGTCGGCACACCCGCGGGTGGGCGGGTCGAGTTCTCCCTACCTCCCCTACCGACAGCCTCCGGCGAGCAGGTCCTGACCCGGATGCAGGCAACCATGGGCGCGGTCACCAGTTACCGGCTGGACGAGGAGCTGACCTCGGGCCTCGGCACCTCGATCCGCACGAACTACGCGTTCGTCACGCCCAACTCGTTCGAGAGCCGTGGCGTGAACAGTGGTACGGCGTTCGGGATCGTGTGGATCGGCGACACGCGGTGGCTCCGGAAGCCCAACGGGACCTGGCAGGTCGAGCGCGGAGCGTCAGCCCCGCCGGTCCCCTCGTACATCTGGGACTACTTCAAGCCGTACCGGGACGTTCGGATCGTCGGGAGCGCCGTGGTCGATGGGGTGCCGACCACGAAGATCGCGTTCGCCGGTGGCGACCAGGACCTCCCGATCTGGTTCCAGCTCTGGGTCGACGCCAAAGGCCTCGTCCACCGCGCGCAGATGCGGGCCCCCGGGCACTTCATGGACCATCGGTATTACGACTTCGATGCGCCGATCACGATCGCACCGCCGACCGGTCCGGGTGCCACCGGTTGATGTCGGGTGACCGGCACGTCAGGTTGATGTCGAGACGCATCGTCCTCACGGCCGCGGTTGCGGCCGGGCTCGTACTCGTGTTCCCGACGGAGGCGCTCGCCCACGCCGGGCTCCTCTCCTCGACCCCCGAGCCGGGCACCGAGCTCGCGTCGGCTCCGGGGGCCGTCACGTTGCGGTTCTCCGAGCCCGTGAACGAACGGCTTTCCGCGGCCTCGGTGACCACGCCCGACGGGAAGAACGTGAACGGCCAGGTCGTCGATCCGGAGGAGATCGCGGTGCAGCTCGTGGCCGATACCCCCGGGGAGTATCGGGTGGCCTGGACCACGGTCAGTCTCCTCGACGGCCACACCTTGTCCGGATCGTTCGCGTTCGGTGTGGGCGTCCCCGTCGCTGCCGAGTCAGGGGGCCTCTCCACATCACCTCGGACGACCGATCTGCTGATCTCGATCGCCCGCGCAGTCGAGGACCTCGGGCTCTTCCTCGCGACCGGGCTCCTGCTGCTCGGGTGGTTGGCGCGCCGGGATCCTCCGCTCGGCTGGGTCCGCGCGCGTCCGGTGATCCCGCTCGCCGTCGCCACCGCCGCGGGGATCGCCGTCGTGTCGGCGGAAGCGATCTCCGCGGCACGCGGTCCCTCACTCGGTGCCGTCGCCTCTTACCTCACGACGGGCCCGCCTGGTGTAGCGCGCCTCATCCGTCCGTCGCTCGAGCTCTTCGCGTTGCTGCTGGCCCGGCAGCGCTCGAGGGCCACGGCGTGGGCGGTGGCGGCTTCGATCGTGGCGCTCGCCGCCACAGGACACGCCGAGGCCGTGCCGTGGGGCGTCACGCTCGAGGCGGTGCACGTCGGCGCGGCGGCCGTCTGGGCCGGCGGAGTCCTGGCCCTCGCGTTGCAACACCCGCCGGGTGGCTGGTCAAGCGTCGAAGGCCGCTCCCTGCTCCGACGGTTC
>JALYMB010000229.1 GCA_030773935.1 Actinomycetota bacterium
GCCCGCCAGTGCGGGCATCCCGGCAAGCAGCGAGAGGGCCGTCGCCAGGCAGATCGTTCGGAACGCTCGCCCGTGCATGGACCCATGCTGGGGCACTGCACGGATGGCCGCAACGGGACCTCGGTCCCGGGACTCAGTCCCGGAAGACCCCGTTGCGCTCGGCCCAGAGGGCGGCCTGCGTCCGGTCCGCGACCCCGATCCGCTGGAACAGGTTCGTGAGTGACCCTTCACGGTCTTCTCGCTGATGCCCAGTCGACGCGCGATCTGCTTGTTCGCGAGACCCTCGACCACCAGCAGGAGGACCTCTCGCTCCCGCCCGGTGAGGTCGACGGACGCCGGGCGCTCGCGGCGGTCGGCGAGCAGCGCGACCGCGGCCCGGGGAGTGATCGGCGCCTCGCCGCGCGAGGCCGCCCGGATCGCCTCGTGGATCTCCTCCGGCTCAGCGTCCTTCAACAGGTACCCCACCGCGCCGGCGTCCAGCGCGCGAACGATGCCGTCCCGATCCGAGAACGAGGTGAACACCACGACCCGCGTGTCGGGGGACTCGGCTGCGACGCGGCGCGTCGCCTCGATCCCGTCGAGGTCGGGCATCTGGAGGTCGAGGAGCAGGACGTCCGGCCGCAGCTCCCGGCAGAGCGTGACGGCGGCCTCGCCGCCGGTCGCCGAGCCCACGGGCTCGACGTCGGCGAAGGTCTCGAGCAGCTGCTCGAGCCCCAGCCGTACGACCTTGTGGTCGTCGGCGTGCGCGACGCGGATCACCGGGACGTCACCTCCACGCGCACCACGGTACCGGCACCGCCGTTGCGGGGCTCCACCGTCAGCTCGCCGCCGGCGTCGCGCACAAGGTCGCCGAGGATCTCCAGGCCCATGTGGCCTCCCCCACGCGCCTGGGCCTGAACCTCCGCCACGATGCCGTGGCCGTCGTCACGGACCTCGAGGACCGCCCGGTCACCCTCGCGGCGAACGGCGACATGAACGGTGGCCGCCCCGGCATGCTCCTCGACGTTGCGCAGCGCCTCCTGGCACGCGCGGTACAGGAGCTCGTCGATCTCGGGCGTGAATCGGGTATCGGGGTCGATCTCCAGCTCCGTGTCGACACCCTGCCGCTGCAGCCGGGCGACCAGATCGGAGAGGGCGGCGGCCAGCCCCGCCTGCTGGAGGTTCGGGGGATACACCCCCACGATCGCCGATCGCAGGGTCTTCACGCTGCCGCGGACGGCGGAGGCCGAACCACGGAGCGCCTCGCGCGCCGAGGGATCGGTCGCTGTCTCCGCCACCGCCGACAGCTGCATCGACAGACCCGAGAGCTCCTGGACCGGACCGTCGTGGAGGTCGCCTGCGATGCGGCGGCGCTCCCGGTCGGAGGACTCGATCGCGCGTTGCATCAGCCGCTCCCGTTCGAGCTGCGTCCGCCGGACACGCCGCGCCAGCGCCCATGCCAGTGGGATCAGCAGCAGCGCGAGCGCGATCAAGGTGACGACCAGCACCGGCGCGAACGTGGCGGCCAGCTCGCGCCCGTTGCCCGCGATGCTGGACCGGAGCTGATACGTCTCGAACAGCAGCGGGGTGCCGGAGGGAGTGGCGATCCGCGTGTAGACCTCCACGAGCTGTCCGAACGACCGCTCGAAGCTGTTCTCGGGCGCCTGTAGGTCGGAGAGCTCGCTGACCACCCCACCGTCGGCGAGCACCTTCAGCTCCTCGTCGTCCAGTTCGTACGTGCGGCCGATGAGTTTGAGCTCGTCGGAGTACACGATCGCCCCATCGGCCGACCAGATCTTCACCCGCACGATGGGGTCGTGGAGGATGGAATCGAAGACGACCGACGTGACAGCCGAGAGGCTCTCCGCGTCGCCGGTGAGCAGCCCGTCGGTCACCCTCCGTTCGACGATCCGAGCCGACAGGGCGGTGAGCTGGTGGCCTTCGTTCAGCGCCTGCTCGTCGGCGAGCCGGCGGATGACGAACAGCCCCGAGCCGGCCACCAGCGCGAGGGCCAGGAGGGACAGGAGCGCGAACGCCAGGACCGGCCTCGCGACGGAATCCGGGGAGCGCCGCATGCGGGGATGGTACGCGCGAGGCTGCCGTGGCGGTTCGGGCGAGGCCGCCGCGCGTCGGCTGCGGAATCCTAGATCCCGCGCGCGCCTACTTGACGACGAGGACGCCGTTCATGTCATCTGGATGCGTCGCAGCGGAAGAAGTAGACCCCGCCTAGGATGCGGAGCGGGAGGTGGCGCATGGCCGACGAACTGTGGGATCTGTGGTTCCCGAGCGCGGGCGCGACCGGCGTTGCGTTCGCGCGCGCAAGGGTGGACAGCGACGTGGCCGGTGACCGGGTCCTCGTGCACGCGGCGCCGCCGAGGCTCGCCGTAGACGTGCGCGGCGCCGACGGCACACTGTTGGCGCGCGGAGAGGACCTGGAGCGCGGAGCGCCCGGGCCTATCAGTTTCCTCGTGCGCGAGGGCGGCACGATCAGGCTCGAGGACGGCTGGCCCACCGACGACGACCTCGGGCGGGTGGTGATCCTGCCCGGCGGCGAGGCCGGCATCCTGACGGCGTGGTGGCACGCTGACAACCGGCGCTCGTGGCGGTGGAG
>JALYMB010000230.1 GCA_030773935.1 Actinomycetota bacterium
GCGCCCGCCGATACAGCTCGGCGATCCGACGTCTCCAGTCCGTCAGCGCGAACACACCGGCGGCGCCGTCGTCGATCGCCCGTGCGGCGCGGATGGGTTCGTCCATCCGCGCGAGCCTACTCCAGCGGGCGCACCACCATGCCCGTGAGGGGCTTGGGCCAGAAGAAGGTGGACTTCTGCGGCAGACGCTCCCCGCGTTCCACGACGCCCCGGATCCGGTCGGGGGTGGTGGGCGGCAGGATGTACGCCACCAGGGCGTCGCCGGAGCGCACCGCAGCTTCCGCAACCACGGCGTCGGGCGTGAACCAGATCCGGTCGTCGGTGCCCTCGGTGCCGAGGACCTGCTCGTGCAGCGCCGCCACGGTTGGTGGGGGACCACGGAGCTCGTCGACCAGATGCACGAGCGCCCCCTCGGCCCGAGCCACGATGCCGTACAGCAGGTCGTCGTCGCGGATCTCCGCCAACACCTCTTGGAGATCGCGGACCCGGGTGCCCGTCACCGGGGCGGGCTCGGCGGTGACGACGCGGTGGAAGGGCAGGACGGGCGGCGCCTCCGTGCGCGAGTCCACGACGAACGCCAGCACGGAGTCCCACGGGCCCGGACCGTCGACGGCTCGCCGTTCGTCGCGGTAGTGCAGCGCCGTCGTGTAGCGATGATGGCCGTCGGCGATCAACAGGGGTTCGGAAGCCAGCCATCCCGGGATCGCGGGATCAGCGTCGACAGGCCACATGCGGTGCTCGACGCCCTGGGCGTCGACCGCGGCATGGGACGGGCGACCGGCGGTGACCTCCTCGAGCAGGGAGGCAAGGTCCGGGACCGGCCCGGAGACGGTCCCGTACACCGCCGACAGGTTCGTCCGCGTCGTCCGGAGCAGGCGCAGACGGTCCTCGATGGGGCCGGGCATGGTCCGCTCGTGCGGGAGGACCCCGCCGCCCCAGTCCTCGAGTTCCAGGGCGCACAGCAGCCCGCGGATCCTCCGCGCCCGCGCATCCAGCCGGAACCGCATCTCGTAGGCGTAGTAGCAGGACTCGGGACCCGTCACGAGAGCACCGTTCGACCGCCACGTGGCCAGCAGGTCTGCCGCCCGATCGTACCGGTCGTCGGTGCCTTCGGAGAGATCCAGGTGCACTACGCTGTAGGGGCTCGAGGACAGGAACGCGCGGCGCTCCGAGTCGCCGATCAGGTCGTAGGGCGGCGCGGTGACGACCTCGAGGGGACCGACGACCGACGGGTCGAAGACGAGCCCCCGGAACGGGGAGATGTGAGGCATCCCACGTTGTATAGCAGGCACGCGACCCAGGAGACCGCCTACGACCTGTTCGTGCGGGGGACCACGATGCTGCGGGACGGTCACCCGCACCAGGCCGTCACGATCCTCGATCGTGCCAAGCTCTTGGAACCGGACAAGGCCTCGATCCGGGAGGCACTCGGCCGGGCGCTGTACCTGACCGGCGCCGCCGCGCGCGCCCGCCGTGAGTTCGCGAAGGCAGTCCAGCTGAACCCCACCGACGACTACGCCCACTTCGCCCTGGCGCTCGCCTGCGAGCGCACCGGACAGCGCCATCGCGCGCGCGGGCACGCGAAGCTCGCAGCGGTCCTCCGCCCCGGCAACGACGATTACGAGCGGGCCCTCCGCCGTCTCGCCGTGTAGATGTCACCCCTGTTCGAGCGCTACGACGCGTTCCTGTTCGATCTCGACGGCGTGCTCTACCGCGGTGCCGAACCGGTCCCGGGGGCGCCCGAGGCGGTGGCCGCTCTCCGCGTCGCCGGCCGGCGCGTGGCCTTCGTGACCAACAACTCTGCTCGCACGCCGGCCGCCGTGGCCGAACGGCTGCGCCAGGTGGGCATCGAGGCCAACGCCGGGGAGGTGGAGACCTCTGCTCAGGCCACCGCCGAGCTACTGGCGGGCCGCGGCTGCCGGTCGGCCTTCGTGGTGGGAGAGACCGGGATCAAGGAGGCGCTCACGGCCGCCGGTATCGAGGTGCTCGAGGCGGAGCCCCGGTCCGCCGACGCGGTGGTGGTCGGATGGGACCGGCAGGCGGATTACGCGAAGCTGCGCACCGCCTCCATCCTGGTCGAGCGTGGCGCGTCCTTCGTGGGGACGAACGCCGACGCGTCGTTCCCCGCCCCCGACGGGACCCGGTGGCCCGGAGCCGGGGCCCTTCTGGCCGCGATCGCCACCACCACCGGAGCCAGGCCCGAGATCGTCGGCAAGCCCAACCCTCCCCTGTACGTCGCGGCGCTGGCTCGGGCCGGCGGGGGCGTGCCGCTCGTGATCGGGGACCGGCTCGACACCGATATCGCCGGGGCGGCTGCCCTGGGCTGGGACTCGCTGCTCGTCCTCACCGGCATCACGCGTCGAGGCGACCTGGAGGGCGCCTCGGTCCGCCCCACCCACGTAGCGGAGGATCTGTCGATCCTCCAACGGTGAAGCCCGGGCCGCGGCGTGAAGCTGACGGGTATCCTGTCCTGCACAACCCATCGAAAGGACCCCGATGAACGCCGACGACATGCGCAAGTACCTGGATTCGCTCTTCGACAAGCTCTCGCCGGCGAAGGCGCAGGAGATCGCCAAGGGCCTCCTGGGCGAGGACCGGCGTGAGCAGGCCCAGAAGCTGGCCGGGGACCTGATGGAGTCCGCGCAGCGGAACCGCGATCGCGTGAAGGATCTGATCGCCCGGGAGGTCGCGAGCCAGATGAAGAGCATGGGTGTCGCGACGGCATCGGAGGTCGACGCCCTGAAGAGACGGGTCCGCGATCTCGAGCGTGGGGGGAAGACACCCAGCGCCCGCAAGCCGGCCGCGAAGAAGCCGACCGCCGGCACCAGGGCCAAGACGACCGCGCGCTCGACGGCGGCCAAGAGGAGCTCCTCGGCGTCCTCCACGAGCGCCTGAGCCGATGCCCCGCCGGCGTCTCGACGCCGAACTGGTCCGCCGGGGTCTCGCGGGCAACGCCGCGGAGGCCGCCGCCGCGGTGGTCGAGGGATCGGTGACGGTGGGCGGAGGCCCGGCCTCGAATCCCGCCGCGCTCGTCTCGCCCGACGAAGCAGTGCATCTGCTCACCGGCGGGAGGCGGTTCGTGTCTCGTGGCGGTGACAAGCTCGCGGCGGCGCTGATCGCGTTCCGGGTCGATGCCGCCGGGCGGGACGCCCTGGACGCCGGCGCGTCCACCGGGGGGTTCACCGACTGCCTGCTGCAGGAGGGTGCCGCTCGCGTGATCGCGGTGGATGTGGGATACGGGCAGCTGGCGTGGTCGTTGCGAACGGACCCGCGTGTCGTGGTGATGGAGCGGACCAACGTCCGCGATCTGGACCGCTCCACCCTGGCGTTCGTCCCCGACCTCGTTGTGGCCGATCTGTCGTTCGTCTCGCTGGTGGGAGTCGTGCACGATCTGGTGTCACTCGCGGCCCGGGACGCCGACCTGCTGCTGCTGGTGAAGCCGCAGTTCGAGGTCCCCGCGGCCGACGTCCCCCGGGGGGGCGTGGTCGATGATCCGGCCATGCGCCGGCGGGCGGTCGAGCGCGTGGCCTCCGCCTGCCAGACCGCGGGTGCCGGTACGCTCGCCGTCATGACCTCGCCGATCGCGGGCCGCGCCGGCAACGTCGAGTACCTGCTGCATGCCCGCGTCAGGGCGGCCGGGGGCGCCGATCTCGCGTGGGCGACACCGAACCCGGCAGGGGACGGCGACGCATGAAACGGGTGGCTCTGGTGGTTCACGAGGGCCGCGAGGCGGCTGTGGCAGCGGCGGCGGACATCGCGTCGATGCTGGCCGATGAGGGCATCGAGAGCTCCCGCGCCCGCGACGGTGAGACGCCGCCCCGAGCCGACCTGGTGGTCTCCGTTGGCGGCGACGGGACGTTCCTGCGCGCCGCGCACGTGGCCGCTCTCCTGGACGCCCCGGTGCTGGGGGTGAAGGTGGGAAACGTCGGCTTCCTCACCGAGGTGGGGCCCGACGACGCCGGGGCGCTCCTTCGAACCGTCCTGACGGGACGCGCACGGATCGAAGAACGGCTGGCCGTGACGGCGGAGTCCGAGGGGGGCCCCGCGATCGAGTCGCAGTGGGCGCTGAACGAGATCATGATCGAGAAGAAGGCCCGGCACCGGCTGGTGCGACTTGCGGTGTGGGTGGACGGGGCGTACGTGACGACGTTCTCCGCCGACGGGGTGATCGTCGCCACGCCGACGGGTTCCACCGCCTACTCCTTCTCGGCTCGGGGGCCCATCGTCACACCCAGCGTGGACTGCCTGGTGCTCACGCCCATCGCCGCGCACATGGTGTTCGACCGGTCGTTCGTGCTCGACGCCTCGCAGCACGTCGCGCTCGAGGTCCGGGGCGACGAGCCCGGACTTCTGTCCGCCGATGGACGGGAGAGCCTGGAGCTGCCGCTGGGCTCACGGATCCGGATCCGCTCGTCGTCGAGGCCCGCGCGGCTCGTCCGGCGAGAGGGCGCACCCGGCTTCCTCACCTTGGTGCGCGACAAGTTCGGTCTGCCCGGGGAGCCGGATGTCGGAACCCCCCGCTAGGATCCGCGGCATGCTCCGGGAGCTCCATATCAGCGGGCTCGGCGTGATCGACGACCTTGATCTGGAGTTTCACCCCGGCTTGAACGTCCTGACGGGCGAGACGGGCGCCGGCAAGACGATGGTGACCGTCGGGCTCGCGCTCGCCCTGGGCGGTCGCGCCACCGCCGCGCTGGTCCGCAGCGACGCCGGCGCCGCTCGCGTGCAGGCGCGCTTCGACGCCGGGCAGGACGCGGGCGACTGGGCCGAGGAGGGCGAGGTCGTCCTCGCACGGTCGGTCACCGCGGAGGGCAGGGGGTCCGCC
>JALYMB010000231.1 GCA_030773935.1 Actinomycetota bacterium
GCCGTGCGGAGCTCCTTGACGTAGTTCTCCCCCACGTCGGGAACCCCCGCGTCCACGACCCATCCGACGGCCGCCGCCGGCACCCCCTTGGCCGCGGCCACGATCCGTACCTCTCCGGGATCGCGCCCGACCCGGTCACAGCCTCGCGCCAGACGGCTGCGGATCACGTCGAGGTTGGCGAGGACCTCGTCGCGGCCGCCGGTCGTCACGTGGGTTCGGCTCCGGTCATGTCCAGAATCTACCCACGACGTGAACGGAGGCGGGGAGGATGCGATCTCTCTCGGCCGAGAGGCGGGGGAAGGTCGCCTCCTGCCGATCCGCCTCCTCCCCGCCCCCACGACCGTGGGCCACGCGGGGTGTTCGGTCGTCAGCTCTTCAAGAAGTCCGGGATGTCGAGGTCCTCCTCGGCGTCGAAGGACACCGGCTCGGGTCCCGTCGAGAACACATCCGCGTCGTCGTCTTCCAGGATCGAGGGTCCCGGATCGGAGCCCCCTGCGGCGGATCCGGTCCGGACGGGCTCTTCGAGGAGCCGCGAGAGACGGCTCTCGAAGTGGCTCTGCTGGGGCGTCATGACCTTGTCGAAACCGGCGGCCACGACCGTGACGCGCACCTCCTCGCCCAGGGCGTCGTCCACCACGGCGCCGAAGATGATGTTGGCGTCGGGGTGCGCGACCCGGGTGATGGCGTCGGCGGCCTTGTTCACCTCGTGCAGGGTCAGGTCGGTGGGGCCGGCGATCGACAGCAGCACACCTTTGGCCCCGTCGATGGAGGACTCAAGGAGCGGCGAACTGATCGCCGCCTTCGCCGCCTCCTCGGCGCGATCCTCACCCGAGCCGAGGCCGATCCCCATGAGCGCCGATCCGGCACCGGTCATGACCGTCTTCACGTCGGCGAAGTCGAGGTTGATCAGGCCGGGCGTCGTGATCAACGAGGTGATGCCGTCCACGCCCTGATACAGGACCTGGTCGGCCATCCGGAACGCATCCACCATGGGGGTGTGGGGGTCGGACACCTGGAGGAGCCGATCGTTCGGCACCACGATCAAGGTATCGACGGCCTTCTTCAGTTCCGTGATGCCGACGTCGGCCTGGGTCGCGCGCCGGCGCCCCTCGAAGCCGAACGGTCGGGTGACGACACCGATCGTCAGCGCACCGAGGGTCCGGGCGATCTGCGCGACGACCGGGGCGCCGCCGGTGCCGGTACCGCCGCCCTCGCCGGCCGCGATGAACACCATGTCGGCACCCTTGAGGATCTCCTCGATCTCTTCCTTGTGTTCCTCGGCGGCGCCGTGACCGACCTCGGGGTCCGAACCGGCACCGAGCCCCCTGGTGGTCTCGCGCCCGATGTCCATCTTCACCTCGGCGTCGGACATCAGGAGCGTCTGGGCGTCGGTGTTGACAGCGATGAACTCGACGCCCCGGAGACCCGCCTCGATCATCCGGTTCACCGCGTTGACGCCGCCGCCGCCGATACCGACGACCTTGATGACGGCGAGGTAGTTCTGAGGAGACTCCATCATGGTGACTCGCCCTCCGCGCCCCGGGCCTCGACCCGGCTCTACCTGGGGAAACGCCGTGTTGAACGCCAAAACCGTAACCGTGAAGTTCAACCTTATTGTTATATCTACCTCACGTTGAACTGCGTCACGCTACCGAAAAGGTGCTGGTCCGTCAAGTGCATGAACACGCGGAACTGCAACCGATTGCTCGATCCGATGACACCGCCGCTACGGTGTCGCGAGCGCCCCGTCGGCGAGGCGAGCGGTGGGCGCCCCCGGCACGGACACGTCGATCTGCTCGAGGTGCGCTCCCTCCTCGTCCGCCCACCCCAGGACCCCGGCGAGAGCCTGCGCCTTCGCGGTCGACTCGTCGAGTCTTCCGTAGGTCACGGTCACCCCGTCGTTCATGACGAGACGGGCCACCCCGTCGACCCCGACCGTGAGCGAGCCAACCTCGGCGCGCAGGGTCCGATCCATCGCGCTCAGGGCCCGCGCCCCGAGCGTCGCGATGTCCTCGCCCGGAACCACCGACGTGATCGTCGGCAGGCGCGGCTCCTTCGCCGGGGTGGCCACGACGACACCGTCGGCCGCAACGACCTCCCATCCCATATGGGTCTGCACGGCCGCCACCGGGACGCGCTCGGTGATCCGCACGACGACCGTGTCCGGCAGGTCGGTGGTGACCGACGCCGAGGAGATCCACGGATCGGCCTCCAGCCGTCGCTCGGTCGCGGTCGTGTCCAGCGTCACCACGTTCTGTCCCCGCTCGACGCCCCCGATCCGCAGCACGCGTTCGGGTGTCAGCCGCAGCGCCCCCTGCACGGAGATGTGGTCGGCGGCGAAGTACGGAGAGCGGAGGAAGCCCACCACACCCAGTCCCAGAAGGAGCAGCGACGCGACGGCCACGCCGGCGCGTACCCGCCAGCGCGGCCTGCTCGGGAGCTCACAGCCGGCGGGATCGGAGGCCGCGTCGATCGGCTGCCCACTCATGGGAAGCTCCCCACGAGCTGGACTTCGGGCTCCAGATGCACGCCGTCGTGCGCCTCCACGAGCGACCGCACCTCCTCGATCAGCGCGACGACGTCGGCCGCCCGCGCACCGGGTTCGGCCACGATGAAGTTGGCGTGCTTCGTGGAGACGGAGGCGCCACCGACGCGGCGGCCCTTCCCGCCGGCGGCCTCGATCAACCGTGCCGCGTGATCGCCCCGGGGGTTCTTGAAGACGCTGCCGCAGTTGGGCTCGGCGAGTGGCTGGGTGGCCCGCCGCCACGCTCGCACCTCGTCCATCCGGGCTCGGATCGCCGAGGGTTCCCCCCGATCGAGCCTGGCCCGCGCACCGATCACCACCGCGCCATCTCCCAGGGTCGAGCGCCGGTAGGAGAAGCCAGCGTCCGCAGCCCGGATCGTCACGGTCGCCCCCTCTCGCAATCGGAACACTTCGACGGACTCCAGAACCTCGGCGATCTCATGGCCGTGCGCCCCCGCGTTCATCCGCACCGCCCCACCGAGCGTGGCGGGGATGGCCACGCCGAACTCGAGCCCCGTCAGCGAGTGCCGCAGCGCCACGCCGGCCATCGCGGGGAGGGGCATGGCCCCGCCGGCCGTCAGGTGATCGCCGGCGCGAGCGCTCCATCGGTAGCTCTTGCCCAGGCGCAGGACGAGCCCCGGGAATCCCCCGTCGGACACGAGGACGTTGGATCCCTTGCCCAGCACGACGACGGGGATCCCGGCCTCGGTGACGGCGCGACCGGCCGCCGCGAGATCGGTCTCCGACTCGGGTTCCAGGTACAGCCCAGCCGGCCCACCCACCCGGAACGTGGTGAGCGGCGCCATCGGGAAGTCGGCGCGGACCCGATCACCACAGGCCGCACGCAGGATCGCCGCCGCGTGGGCGAGGTCACTCACCCCGCCTCCCGGATGCGTTCCAATGCCTCGTCGCCCAACATCCACACGTCGCCGCACCCCATCGTCAGCACCAGGTCGCCCGCACGCACCTCGTTCTCCAGGAAGCGCGCGACGGAGGACCGGTGAGGCAGGTACACGATCCGTGGCCGCCGTGACGCCTCCGCGATCCCGTCCACCACCAGCTTGCCCGTCACGCCCGGGATCGGCTCCTGCGAGGCGCCGTAGACATCCGTCACGATCACGACATCGGCTTCGGTGAGGCTCGCGCCCAACTCGCGCCACAGCGCCTGCGTGCGGGAGTACCGATGCGGTTGGAAGACGACGACGATGCGGCGCGGCCCGGTGCGTCTGGCAACGCCCAGGGTCACGCTGAGCTCGGTCGGCACGTGACCGTAGTCGTCGTAGAAGTCGGCGCCGCGCGCCGAGCCGCGGAGCTCGAATCGCCGGCGCACCCCCTGGAAC
>JALYMB010000232.1 GCA_030773935.1 Actinomycetota bacterium
CCCGTTCCCACCCGAACGACCACGACTCAAGAGGACCCGACCGGATGACCGACCAGCCGAGCGCCCCGCCAGTCCGAACGCCCCGCCGGCGTGGCGAGGGTCAGTGGGGGCTGGGGTACCACGAGCCGCTGAACGGCGCGGAGCAGATCAAGAAGGAGGACGACGGGCTCAACGTACGGGAGCGGATCGAACGTGTCTTCGCGCCGGGCGGGTTCCGATCGATCGGCAAGCAGGACCTGCGCAGCCGCCTGCGCTGGTGGGGCCTCTACACCCAGCGCAAGCAGGGTGTCCCGGGCGAGCGCACCGGTAGCGCCGAGCCTGAGGAGATCGAGGACGAGTTCTTCATGATGCGGATCCGCATCGACGGCGGCGTGATGCAGAGCGAACAGCTACGCGCGATCGCATGGGCATCCGAGCGGTTCGGCCGCGACGTGGCCGACATCACCGACCGCCAGAACGTTCAGCTCCACTGGATCCGGATCGAGGATGTTCCCGCGATCTGGGAACGGCTCGAGGCCACCGGTCTGTCGACCCAGGAGGCCTGTGGCGACACGCCCCGCGTCATCCTTGGGTGCCCGCTCGCCGGCGTCGCCGCCGACGAGGTGCTGGACGCCACGCCGGCGATCCGCGCGGTCGCTCAGCGCTTCCTCGGCGATCCGGCCTTCTCCAACTTGCCGCGCAAGTACAAGACCTCGATCAGCGGCTGCCGCGCGCAATGCACGAACCCCGAGATCAACGACATCTCGTTCAACGGGGTGCTCGACCCCGGCGGCGAGGCCGGCTACGACCTGCTGGTCGGCGGTGGTCTGTCCACGAACCCGATGTTCGCACAGCGCCTGGGGGCCTTCGTGTCGCCCGAGCGCGTTCCCGAGGTCTGGGCGGGTGTCACGGCCCTGTTCCGCGAGTACGGGTACCGGCGCTCCCGCAACCACGCACGGTTCAAGTTCCTGGTGAAGGACTGGGGCGCCGCGAGGGTGCGAGAGGTCCTGGAGCGTGAGTTCCTGGACTCGCCGCTGCCGGACGGACCGGCTGCGGCGCCCGCGCCCATGTCTGCGCGCGACCACGTGGGTGTGTTCACGCAGCGAGCTGGAGAGGTGTACGTGGGGTTCGCGCCGAAGGCCGGACGGATCGCCGGGCACCAGCTGCGCTTGATCGCCGACCTGGCCGACGCGTACGGCAGCGGCAGCGTGCGCGCGACCGCCCAGCAGAAGCTCGTGATCGTCGACGTGGAGCCGGCGCGCGCCGACGAGCTGGTCAAGCAGCTTGACGAACTGGACCTGCGTGCGCGGCCGCACGCGTTCCGCAAGGGGATCATGGCCTGCACCGGCATCGAGTTCTGCAAGCTCGCGATCGGCGAGACGAAGGGCCGAGCGCAGTGGCTCTACACGGAGCTGGAGGCGCGGTTGCCGGCGTTCGACGAGGACATCCGGATCCACGTGAACGGTTGCCCGAACTCGTGTGCGCGCTTCCAGGTGGCCGACATCGGGCTGATGTCGGCGCTGCAGCCACGGCCCGACGGCACGCGCTCGGACGCCTTCCTGGTGCACCTGGGTGGAACCATGGGCACCGATCCGGCGTTCGGCCGGAAGGTGAAGGGCGTGAAGATCTACGCGGAGGACGCGGCCGACTACCTGGAGGCGCTGCTGCGCCGCTACCTGCGGGAGCGGGACGGCGCGTCGTCCTTCTCCGAACACGTGAACTCCCTGGACGACGCGGCCCTCGCGCGGTTCGCCGCGCCGCCCGCCCCCGCTGGAAATGAGCTGCGATGAGCGACGCGAACCCGAGGGCCGTGCCCTTCTACTGCCCCTTCTGCGGCGAGCAGGAGATCCGTCCGGCGGATCCGGCGGGCTGGCGGTGCGAGTCCTGCGAGCGCGTGTTCGAGCTTTCGCTGCTGCGGGTCGGAGGTGCACCGCATGAGTGAGCGCGAGCCGATCCACGAGCCCACGCTGCCGATCTTCGCCGATGAGGCGGACTGGGTGCATCACGCCGCCGAACGATTCGAGCATTCCAGCGCGACGGAGATCCTGGAATGGGGGCTGGAACGATTCCACCCCCGCCTGGCGATCAGCGCGGCGGGCGGCGTCGACGGCATGGCGATCATCGACATGGCCTGGCGCATCAACCCCGAGGTCCGTGTGTTCACGCTGGACACCGGCCGGCTGCCCCCCGAGACCTACCAGCTCTTCGAGAAGGTGCGCGAGCGGTACGGCATCGACGTGGAATTCGAGTTCCCGGAGCGAACCGCCGTGGAGCGGATCGTGAACGCCGACGGCCCGAACCTGATGTACAAGAGCGTCGACCTGCGGGTGGCGTGCTGCGAGATCCGCAAGGTGGAACCGCTCAAACGCAAGCTCTCGACACTGGACGCATGGGTCGCGGGCCTGCGGCGCGAGCAGTGGCGTACACGCAGGAACGTCGCGAAGGTGGAGCTGGACCGCGACCACGGCGGCATCGTGAAACTGAACCCGCTCGCCGATTGGACGGCCGACGAGGTCTGGGGCTACGTGCGCAGGAACGACGTGCCCTACCACGAGCTCTTCGATCAGGGGTACGCCTCCATCGGATGCGCGCCGTGCACGCGACCCGTGCAACCGGGCGAGAGCGAGCGCGCCGGGCGCTGGTGGTGGGAGTCCGAGACCGACAAGGAGTGCGGGATCCACTGCAGCGTCGGGCTGCTGGGCACCAAGAGCGATCGCGAACGGGCGGCCGCCGGGACCGGTGGCGGGGCGGATGGCGGGGCCGATGGCGGGGCGGCCGCCGGGACCGTATCCGGACAGGCGGCGAGCTGATGCCGTTCGGCTACCCGGTCATGGTGCAGTTGGACGGCCGGCGGGCCGTGGTGATCGGCGAGGGCGCCGTGCGCGAGCGCAAACCCGAAGGGCTGCTGGCGGGCGGTGCGGCCGAGGTGCTGGTGGTGTCCACCACGCCGGCGTCGCGCTTGGCGGAACTGGAAGCGATGGATCGCGTTCGCGTGGAGCGACGCGCCTGGCGGCCCGATGACCTGGATGGAAGGACGATCTGTGTGGCCTGGTCGGCCAGGCCGGAGG
>JALYMB010000233.1 GCA_030773935.1 Actinomycetota bacterium
ATGTTGTTCCACATGGTGGGACGGGGATCCCATCAGATGGAACAGGACTGGGCGATCCCGCTCCGGCCCGGCCGGAGGCGTCCACCCCCGGCGATCCCCGCGACGTGGACTGGGACGCGCTGCTGGCCGCGCAGCCCGACCGGTTCGAGACCGAGCGCCTGGACAGCGAGCATCCGCTGTTCATCGGTTACACGAGCGGCACGACCGGACGGCCCAAGGGCGTGCTGCACGTGCACGGTGGCTTCCTCGTGAAGATCGCGGAGGAGGTCGCGTACCAGGTGGACCTGCACCCCGGCGAGATCCTGCACTGGGTGACCGACCTCGGGTGGATCATGGGGCCGTTCGAGATCGTCGGCGCCCTTGCGCTCGGCGCCACGGTCCTGCTCACCGAGGGCGCGCCGACCCATCCCGGCCCCGGCCGCCTGTGGGAGACCGTCGAGCGCCACGGCGTCACGACCCTCGGCGTCTCGCCCACGCTGATCCGCGCGCTGATCCCGTACGGCACCGCGCCGGTGCACGAGCACGATCTGTCCTCGCTGCGGATCCTGGCGTCGACCGGCGAGCCGTGGAACCCCGACCCGTACCGGTGGCTCTCGCACGAGGTCGGCGGCGACCGCCTGCCGATCATCAACCTCTCGGGCGGTACGGAGGTGGGGGCCTGCTTCCTCTCGCCGCACCCGATCACGCCGCTGAAGGCCGGGACCCTCCGCGGCCCCGCGCTCGGCATGGATGTCGACGTGTGGGGCTCCGACGGGCACCCGGTGCCGCGCGGAGAGGTCGGCGAGCTGGTCTGCAAGCAGCCCTGGCCATCGATGACTCGCGGCATCTGGGGCGACGAGGAGCGCTACCTGGAGACGTATTGGAGCCGCTGGCCTGGGGTGTGGGTGCACGGCGACTGGGCGAGCATCGACGAGGACGGCTACTGGTTCCTCCACGGCCGCTCCGACGACACGCTGAGTGTCGCCGGCAAGCGGCTGGGGCCGGCGGAGGTGGAGTCGGTCCTCGCGTCGCACCCGGCCGTCGCCGAGTCCGCCGCGATCGGGGTTCCCCACGTGGTGAAGGGCGAGACGATCTGGTGCGTCGTCGTCCTGCGTCCCGATGCCGAGGCCAGCAGCAATCTGGCCAAGGAGCTGCGGCGGCTCGTCGCCGACCATCTCGGGCGCTCGTTCATGCCCGGCCGCGTGGTCTTCGTGCCCGAGCTGCCGAGGACACGGAGCGCGAAGATCGTCCGTCGCGCGATCCGCGCCACGGCCGTGGGCGAGGACCCGGGCGACCTCTCCAGCGTGGAGAACCCGGCCTCACTGGGAGCGATCCGGGCGGCGCTGGACGCCTCGTAGGATGCCCTCCATGCGGGTGTCGGTCTGCCAGATGCGAAGCGGCGAGGGCATCGAGTCCAACGTGGCCACGGCCGAGAGCCTCCTGCACCAGGCCGCCGACGGCGACGCCGACCTCGCGGCCCTGCCCGAGGTCTTCACGTACCTCGGGCGCTCGGCCGGACGCGCCGCCGCCGCGGAGCCCGTGCCCGGCCCCACCACCGAGCGGCTGTCCGCTGTCGCGCGCGCCCGAACCATGTGGGTGCTGGGCGGCAGCCTCCTCGAGGCCGACGACGGCCGGGTCTTCAACACCAGCGTGCTGTTCGACCGCCAGGGCGAGCTCGTCGCTCGCTACCGCAAGATCCACCTCTACGACGTCGAGCTGCCCGACCAGCCGCCGATCCGCGAGTCCGACACGTTCACGCCGGGGGAGCAGCTCGTCACCCATGCGACCGAGCAGGCGCGCCTGGGCCTGTCGATCTGCTACGACCTGCGGTTCCCGGAGCTGTACCGCGGCCTGATGGTGCTGGGCGCCGAGGTGCTCTGCGTCCCGTCGCAGTTCCAACACGCCACCGGCGTGGCGCACTGGGAGGTGCTGCTGCGCGCCCGCGCGATCGAGAACCAGTGTTTTGTCGTGGCGCCCGGGCAGTGGGGCGCGTTCGGACGTGAGGGATCGAACCGCCGCTCGCACGGCCACAGCATGATCGTGGACCCGTGGGGACGCGTGCTCGTCGAGGCACCCGAGGAGGGCGACGGCGTGTTCGCCGCCGAGCTCGACCTGACGGAGCTGCGCGAGATCCGGACCCGGCTGCCGGCGTTGCAGCATCGGCGCCTGGGCCTGACCTGCTGATGCGCCGCGAGCTGCCGCACGGCTACGAGCTGGACGACGACGTCGCTCGGGTCGACCTCGACGTCGTCGTCCGCTACCTCAGCGAGGAGTCGTACTGGGCGAAGGGCCGCCCGCGAGAGACGATCGAACGCCTGGTCGCCGAGGCGGCGCGCGTCGTGGGCGTGTACGGAGGAGAGGAGATGGTGGGTTACTGCCGCGTGGCGAGCGACGGCACGGCGTTCGCGTTCCTGTGCGACGTGTTCGTACTGCCCGAGCACCAGGGCCGCGGTCTCGGGACGGAGCTCGTCCGCGAGGCCGTCGACAACGGGCCACAGCGCGATCTGCCCTGGCACCTCGCGACCGGCGACGCCCACGAGCTGTACCGCCGGTTCGGCTTCAGCGAGCCGGACCCGGAGCGGCAGATGTTCCGGCCCCGCCGAGGAGCGCAGTCGTGAGCGTCCGCCGGCGGCGGTGTTCCTGGCGACTTCTGCTCGTGCTCGCGCTTTCGTCAGCCTGTACGAGTACCGAAGTTCGGCGCTCCGTGAGCCCGCCCGCTGGCTCGTCGACCGCGAAACCCATCTCCATCTCGAGCCCGAGCAGCTATGCCGAGACTTGTCGCCTCGTGGCCTCCTGGTGTGGTTCGCGCGCGCATGGCGCAATCCCTCCTTCACTGGTCAGGCCGCTGGCATTTCCACCCCTCGATGCCGCAAACTGCCCAGTCGATACTGGCCGTTCGTACACGACTGAAGAGTTCGGCGGTATCGCTTTTCGGAGAGGGTCCTGTCCGACCTCTGGTGGCTCTCGCAGAGAAGGACGCGCGCTTTGCGCTGGAGGGGACGTTTCGCTTCGTGGCGTCGAGGCACGGTTGGTACGTGCTCAAGACTCTCTGGTTTGCAACGCCCGAGTACAAGGGGCCAATCCTGATTCGAGGACGTCAGCTCGATGGTGAGAATCCCCTCGCCTTCGGTGAAGGTCCACAGCTGCTGGATCCGCAACTGGCGCGGGGAAAGACCCTGAACGGGGGCCACGGCTTCCGCACGTGGCCTGGGGGAACTTGGGTTCGAGCGCCGGGCTGCTATGGCTGGCAGGTCGATGGAAGGAATTTTTCCAGGACGATCGTCTTCAGAGCCGAATTGGTTTGAGTAGTCCGTTACAGACTAGCTCGGCAGGTCGCTGCGCAGATCGATGTCCACGGGAACGTCGGCGTCGATCGCGACATCCTCCACCCACTCGGGGTGCGAGGCCATCAGCACGCGGGCGCCCACGTCGCCGTGCAGGTGACCTGCCTCGGCGTAGATCTCTCGTGAGACCAGCGCCGGGCCGGGTCCGTTGCGGTAGACAGCGCGCACGATCTGCTTCCTGCTCGCTTGGAAGCAGGCGACGAGGGCGCCGATGACGTCGGGCGTGATGCCGGGTTGGTCGGCCATCAGCACGACGGCGGCCTCGGAATCCTCGGCGATGTCGTGGAACGCGGCAGCCATCGAGCTGGATAGACCCTCCCGGTAGCGGGGGTTCCGGACGAACCGGGCGTTGTCGGGGAGTGTGAGGACGGCCTCGACGGCCTCGGCGTCGTGGCCGGTCACGACGAGGATCTCGTCGAGACCCGCGGCCGCCGCGGCGTCGACCGCGTGCTGCGCGAGCGGTTTGCCGTGCACGACCTCGATCTGCTTCGTGCCGCCGAACCGTGAGCCGGTGCCGGCGGCGAGGATGATGCCGGAGATCACGCCGGGCGCGATCCGCCGCCGAAGAGGCGCCGGAGGAAGTTCTTCACGATCGCCCAGATCGCCGACAGGCCCAGGCCGATGCCGCCGACCGGCTTCGCCGCGACGGGAGGAGTGGGGTTGGATGGCGGGACTGCGGCGGATGCCGAGGCCTCGGTCGGTCTGGCTCCTTCACTCGATCTGGCACTCGATCCGGCCGGATCCGAGGCGGGTGCGCTCGCCGCCAGGGTCTGCTCGAGGCAATCCGCGAACTGCTGGGTGAGCTTCTTCGAAACCTCGGGCATCAGGCCGCGCGAGAGCTGCGCGGCGGCGCCGGTGAGCGAGATGTCGGCACGCATCTTCACCACGGAGGCGCCGTCGCCGGACGGCTCCAGCCACGAGGTCACAGATGCGTTCGCCGCGCCCTTGCCCTTCTGCTCCATGCCCTTCGCCGACAGCACCACGCGGTGGGCTGCGTCGTCGCGATCCTGCAGCACCACCGTGCCGGCGAAGACCATGGCGACGGGCCCGAACTTCATGGAGACCTTGCCCTTCCACGTCCGGTCGTCCACCACCTCGGTGAGCTCCGCGCCCGGCATGCACGGTGCGATCCGCTCCACGTTCAGCAGGAACGCCCAGAGATCCTCGACCGGCGCTGTGGCTTGGAACTCGTTCTCGATCAGCACGGCCGGAGCGTACTACCGGTGCCGAGCGCGGGATCTACCGAGCCTCCGCACCGGGACGCGGACGATCGTGGATCGGCCCGGGACGTTCCTTCAGGAAGCCTCCGTGCCGTCCGCGCCGTACCGCCACGATCTCAGCCAGGATCGACTGCGCGATCTCCTCCGGTCCCTCGCCGCCCAGGTCCAGGCCCGCCGGGCCGTGGATCCGGTCGCGCCGCTGCGGATCGATCGCCACTCCCTCATCGGCGAGCTCCATCAGCAACCGCTCGGTTCGTGCGGCCGGTCCCAGCATCCCGACGTAGGCAGCGGGCGATCCCAGCAGCGTCCGGAGGTACGCCTTGTCGCGGAGGAAGTTGTGGGTCATCACCACCACGAACGTGCGGCCGTCGACCTCCGCCGCCTTCGCCGCCTCCTCCGGGGCGTCCACGTGCACGAAGCCCCCAGCCTCCGGGAAGCGGTCGCGGGTGAGGAAGGCCTCGCGGTCGTCCACGACCACGGTGCGCCAGCCGAGCACCGAGGCCGCGCGCACGAGGGGGATCGCGTCGTGGCCGGCGCCGCAGATCACCAGCCTCACCGGCGGTTCCAGAACCTCGACGAATGCCCTCACGCCGCCCGCGAACGTCCGGACCTCGGAGCGGTCGGTCTCGAGCAGGCCGCGGGCAGCGGCGAGAGCCTCGGCGTCCACGCCCGCCGCGCCCAGCGACCCCTCGGGCTCGCCTCCGGGCCGCACGACGATGCGCGCGCCCGGCACGATGGCGTCGTCGCCGGACTCCACCACGGTAACGACACAGATCGGCCGCTCCTCCTCCAGGGCCATCCGCAGCGCGCCTGCCACCTCGGCGGCGCGTTCGGCGGGTTCGATGAACACCTCGATCGCGCCGTTGCAGCCCAGGCCCAGGCCCCACACCGCGTCGTCGTCGGCGGTGAGGTCCCAGCCCGCCAGGCGCGCTAGGCCCTCGTGCATCACGACCCGGGCCATATCGGCCACGTCGCCCTCGAGGCAGCCGCCGCTGATGTTGCCGACCGGCGCCCCCTCCTGGGGGACCAGCAGGCGAGCCCCCGGGCGGCGGTAGGTGGAACCCCGAACCGCCACGATCGTGGCGAGGGCCATCCGCTCGCCCCGAGCCGCGAGCGACTCGATGGCGGCCAGCACGTCGGCGATCTCGCTCACGCCGCGATGGTACGAGCATCCGGGCCGAGGACGCGACTCCCGGCTGCCGCTCCGGGGCGGGCGTGCCGGCGCCATCGTCGCTGCTCAAGGCCGGTACGCACCCTGCCGATGCCGGGCAGACATGGACGAGTTCAACTTCGGCCCGCCCGGGCAGAGGCGCCCGCAGATCGGCATCGATCCCCGCCTGCTGATGGTCGTGGGCGGTCTGCTGGTCGCCGCCCTCGGGGTCTACGGCTTCCTGACGTTCGTGTCCGAGGGCGGCCACGAGGTCGCCGCCGCCCAGGTCACCGCGGTCCAGCAGATCGATCACAGCCAGGACGTCGTGGCGCAGTCCACGCTCAACAACGCGATGGTGGCGTCCAAGACCCTCTACGCCGACAACGGGACCTACGACGGGCTCGGTCCCGCCGACCTCGCAGGCATCGAGCCCTCGGTGACGTACACGGACGGGCCGTCGGCCGACCCCCAGACGGTGAGCGTGGCGATGCAGGGGAGCATCGCCGGGATGGCCGCCATGTCGCCCTCGGGCACCTGCTTCTACATCAGGGACGACGCCGGGGCCGGCGTCACCTTCGGGT
>JALYMB010000234.1 GCA_030773935.1 Actinomycetota bacterium
CTCCTGGACACCGTCGCCGGTGACACGCTCGTCGGCATCCGGTACCGCCCACCCTTCCCGAACGTGGAGGGAGCCCACCGCGTCGTGACCGGCGACTTCGTCTCGATGGACGAGGGCACCGGCATCGTGCACCTGGCGCCCGCGTTCGGCGCCGAGGACCTCGCGATCGGCCGGCGCGAGGGGTGGCCGGTCTTCAAGCCGGTCGGCGACGACGGCACCTTCACCGACGCCGCGCCCGCCTTCATCCGGGGGCTGTCCGTCAAGGACGCCGATGCGCTGATCGTCGCGGACCTGCGCGCGCGCGGCATCCTCCTTCGGGAGGAGACCTACGAGCACAACTACCCGTTCTGCTGGCGCTGTCAGACGCCGCTCCTCTACTACGCCCGCACGTCCTGGTACGTGCGCACCACGGCCGTGAAGGACCGCCTCCTGGAGGTGAACCGTCATGTCAACTGGTTCCCGGAGGGCATCCGAGACGGCCGGTTCGGCAACTGGCTCGAGAACAACGTGGACTGGGCGCTCAGTCGCGAACGCTACTGGGGTACGCCGCTACCCATCTGGCGCTGCGAGGCCGGACACCAGACGGCGATCGGATCGCTGCGTGAGCTGGGCGAGCGCGCAGGCCGCGACGTGAGCGACGTCGATCCGCACCGCCCCGCGATCGACGCGGTCACGTTCGCGTGTACGGAGTGCGGCGGCATCGCCACGAGGGTCCCCGAGGTGATCGACACGTGGTACGACTCCGGCGCGATGCCGTTCGCGCAGTGGGGCTACCACCCCGAGCTCGGCCGAGGTCAGGAAGAGTTCGCGCGTTCGTTCCCCGCCGACTTCATCTCGGAGGCGATCGATCAGACGCGCGGTTGGTTCTACACGCTGATGGCCGAGGGCGTTCTTCATTTCGACGACACCGCCTACCGCAACTGCGTGTGTCTCGGCCACATCATGGCCGCCGACGGCCGCAAGATGTCCAAGTCCCTGGGCAACATGTTCGATCCGTGGGAGGCGCTGGACCGGCAGGGCGCCGATGCGCTGCGTTGGTTCATGCTCACGAACGGGTCTCCCTGGGCGCCACGGCGGATCGGTCACGACGCGCTCGACGAGGTGCTCCGCCGGTTCCTGCTCACCCTGTGGAACGTGTATTCCTTCTTCGTCACGTACGCGAACGCCGAAGGCTTCGACCCGATGGACCCAGCTCCGGCGATCGGGGACCGGCCCGTCCTGGATCGATGGCTCCTGTCGCAACTCTCCCGGACGGTCTCGACGGTGCGCGAGGGGCTCGAGGGCTACGACGCGACCGGCGCGGGTCGCACGATCCAGGCGTTCGTGGACGACCTGTCGAACTGGTACGTGCGACGCGCGCGCCGGCGATTCTGGAACCCCGCGGGCGAGGCGGGAGTCGACGCCGGGGCCGCCTTCCACACCCTGCACGGGTGCCTGGTCACCCTCGCGACGCTGCTGGCGCCGTTCACGCCGTTCGTGGCCGAGGAGCTATGGCGGAACCTCGCGGCCGACCGGGAGGGACGCCCCGGATCCGTGCACCTGGCCGATTACCCGGTGCCTGACGAGACCGCGCGCGACGAGCACCTGGATCGGGCCATGGCGGGCGCCAGGGAGATCGTGGCGCTGGGCCGAACGATCCGGGTCGAGACCAAGACGAAGGTGCGTCAACCTCTCGCCGAGGCGATCGTGCACTATCCGGGCGACCACGACGCGATCCGTTCCCTTCTCGACCTGGTCGCGGAGGAGCTCAACGTCAAGACCGTGGCCTTCGCGGAGTCGGCCGACAGGTTCGGACGATGGCACGCGAAGCCCAACTTCAAGGCGTTGGGTCCGAGGCTCGGGCAGGGGGTCAAGGAGGTGGCCACGGCGCTCGCCGACGACGACGGTGCCCTGGCGGGCGCCCTCGCAGCGGGTGCTTCGGTGACGGTGACGACGCCCTCGGCGGAGGTGGAGGTCTCCCCCGACGACGTCGACCTCACTCAGGAGGTGCTGGAGGGCTGGGGGGTCGCGAGCGACGCGGGCGTGACGGTGGCGCTGGATCTCGAGTTGACGCCCGACCTCCGTCAGGAGGGGATCGCTCGGGAGATCGTCCGAGCGGTCCAGGAGGCCCGGAAGGCGGCGGGTCTGGACGTGAGTGACCGGATCGTCCTGAGCGTCGAAACCTCAGGTGAGGTGGCCGAGGCGCTCCGCGCCCATGCTGCCACGATCACGGGCGAGACGCTGGCCGTGGAGCTCAGCGACCGGATGGCACCCGACGCCGTGCACACCGTGGAGATCGACGGCAGCCCCGTTCGGATCGGAGTCCGGCGGGCCTGAGCGAGTTCCGCATCGCAGGCGGCACGCGGCGCGATCGGGTTCAGTCCTCGCCCCAGAACAGTTCGCGAAGGGAAGGATCGCCCTCCTCGGGACCATCCTCGGTCTCCGAACGACCGAGGGTGGCGGGCTCGGGTTCGTCGACCCGGACGGGCTCCTGCATCTCGTCCGTGGGGGGGCCGGTCGGGGAACCGGACGGGGACGGAGGCGCCGGCGCCGGTGGCTCGTCCTGCTGCTCCTCCTTCGCCTCGGGGACGCCGGCTGCGGTGGTCGCCGCGGGTGCGGGAGGAGTCGGCGCGGACCCCGCCGACCTGACCCGCGCGTCCTTCACCATCCCCTTGACGGCCTCCGCGTGCCCCTGCACAAGACCCGCGAGGCTCTGCAGGAACTCCCGCTCCCGCAACAGGAACGCGGAGATCTGAGCCCGGTCGGCGTCGGTGGCACCGGCACCGTGAGCCGCCGCGCCGGCCACGGCCGCCGCGGTCTGCGCATCGCGCACTATCTGTGCCGCCTCATCCCGAGCCCGCCGGATGATCTCATCGGCCTGCCGCGAGACCTCGTCCAGGTCCGGGGCGCCGATCATGGCGCCGCTCCCGGCCTGCTCCTTCAGGCGCCGGTTCTCCTCGG
>JALYMB010000235.1 GCA_030773935.1 Actinomycetota bacterium
CCCTGTAGCTACGCTGGTGCCCGTGAAGATCCTGCGGGCCGAGCGAGACGACTGGGAACGGTTGCGAGACATCCGGGTGCGCGCGTTGCTGGACGCGCCCGAGGCCTTCGGTTCCACGCACGAACGCGAGGCCGTGCAGACCCAGGACGACTGGCGCGCGTTCGCCGGCGGCTGGGAGGGCACCGCGCGTCAGGCGGTGTTCGTGGCCGCCGACGACGAGGGAGGATGGGTCGGTATCGTGGTCGGCGTGGTGCGGGAGGCCGACATTTCGCTCGCCAACCTGTACGCGATGTGGGTCGATCCCGCCGCACGGGGCCTCGGCGCCGGCCGGCTGCTGGTCGAGAGCATCGCCGCGTGGGCAGCCGGCACCGGCGCGGAGCGCCTGGAGCTGTGCGTGACGGAGGCGAACGAGCCGGCCGTCGCCCTGTACCGGTCCGCGGGGTTCGAGCCCACCGGCGGCCGCGGCGAGCTGCGGCCCGGGTCGGACGTGGCGACGATCACGCTGCGGCGGCCGCTCGTCGTGCGCTCGCGCGAAGGGAGCCGTCGAGGTCCGCCTGGACCTCAGGTGATCTCCCATTCCAGGGTGAACGCCCGCGGGTCGTCGGGGTCGTAACGGACCGGCATCGCGGCGCCGTCGACGAGCAGGGCCCGCTTGTCGGCTGCGATCACCGCGACCCGCTGCTCGCGGATCGGCTCCCCGTCGGGGATCGGTAGCTCGAGGGTGAGCTGTACCCGCACCGTGTTCGGACGGGGTCCCACGTCTCCGGGAACGTCGGCGGCGCCCAGGACGATCGCGGTGCCGGGCGTTGCACGGCGGCCGAGGGCCGGTTGGCCATCCTTCGTCTCCGCGAGGGGCGCGACTCCCTCGGCGAGCTTCTGTCGCAGCGTGGCCTCATCCACCTCGATCCCGTTCCGACGGAGCTCCTCGACCATCCCTCCGAGATCCGCAGGGACCGGGCCTCCTTGGAACGAGAGCAACCGGAAACGCTGGTCGGAGGCGCTGAGCCGGTTGGCGGCGTCCTCCGTGGGCTGTTCGGTCACTCCTTCCGCGCGTCCGCGCTTCGCCGCGCGCTGCAGACGACCGGCGATGAGCCCGCCGACCACGGCCACGGCCAGAAGGGCGATGATGACGGAGAGATCACCCATGGATGGACGGTAGCGCAGGGGGACCGGGGGTCGCCAGGGGCCGAACGTCGCCGGAGGGGTACCGAAAGTTACTCCGTGCGTCTGACCGGGTTCGTGAGCGCGCCCAGGCCCGCGATCTCGATCGTGACCTCGTCGCCGTCGTGCAGCCACACGGGCGGCGTCCGTGCGAACCCCACGCCCGGCGGCGTCCCGGTCGCGATCAGGTCGCCGGGCTCCAGCGTGCAGGCCTGGCTGATGAAGCTCACCAGCTCCGCCACACCGAAGACCATCTGCGCCGTCGAGGAGTCCTGCATCACCTCGCCGTTCAGGATGCAGCGGATCCCCAGCGCCTGCGGGTCCGGCACCCCGTCGGGCGTGACGAGCCACGGCCCGCACGGTAGGAACGTGTCGACCGCCTTGCCGTATGTCCATTGGCTCGTCGACATCTGCAGATCGCGTGCCGAGACGTCGTTGCAGCACAGATAGCCGGCCACGTGCTGGAGCGCGTCGTCGACGGACACCTCGCGTGCGGTGCTGCCGATCACCACGCCCAGCTCGGCCTCGTAGTCGGGCCGCCGCGTCGCCGCCGGCACCACGATCGACTCGCCGGGTCCGATCACCGAGTTGGCGAACTTCGCGAACAGGATCGGCACCTCAGGCACCGGCTGACCGGTCTCCGCGGCGTGGTCTCGGTAGTTCAGGCCCACCCCGAAGATCTTGCCTGGGCGGGGAACGGGCGCCCGCGGCTGCAGGGAGTCGAGGGGCGTCGCCGGGCCCTCCACCACCGGCGCGCCCTCCAGCCACGCCAGCAGGTCGTCGCCCATCGGGACCACGTCCTCGCCCTCCACGCGGCCGAAGCCGCCGGCGTACGACACGAGCTTCATCTACACCTCCAGGACGACCTTGAACCGGCCGGGCTGCCCGCCGGTGAGCTCCTCGAACGCGCTCTGTCCGTCCTCGAGCGGCATCCGCGTGATCCATCCGGTGAGATCGACCTCGCCAGCGGCCAGCAGATCGAGCGCACGCGCGAAGTCGTCGTCCGTCCACGCGTACGACCCGGTGATCGTGACCTCCTTGCCCAGGACGGCGAAGTAGTCGAGTGAGCCCGAGGCTGCGCCCAGGCCCACCTGGTAGACCCGTCCGCCGGTGCGCACCGCGCGCAGGCCGAGCGCCCACGTGGCCTCGAACCCGGCGGCGTCGATCACGAGGTCCGGCCCGCGCCCGCCGGTGGCGGCGCGGACCGTGTCCCCCGGATCCCCGCCGACCCTGAGCGCCACCGCGCCCTGCGCCTCGGCCAGCCGCAGCCGCTCGGCGACCGGATCCGTGACGTGAACGTCGGCGGCACCGAACAGTGACGCCGCGCGCGCCATCAGGACACCGATCGGACCGGCCCCGATGACGAACACGCGGTCGCCGGGGCGGACCCCGCGCGAGGCCACGTGCACCGCGTTGGCAAGCGGCTCCGTGAGCGTTGCCACGTCGTCGGGCATGTCGGGCGGGATCGGCACCGCCGCGCGCTCCGGCACGACGAAGCGCTCCGCGAAGCCTCCCGGCAGGTCGCGCCCCACGAGCCGGCCGGTCGCGCAGTGGTTGATGTCGCCGGCGCGGCACTCGTCGCACGTCCCGCACGCGACGATCGGCTTCAGCACCACGCGGCGGCCCACGAGCGATGGTTCCACGCCCTCGCCGGTGGCCGCGATCTCGCCCACGGTCTCGTGACCCATGATGAGCGGCGGGACCCGGCGGGGGCTGGCCTCCCGGAAGCCGTGCAGGTCCGAGCCGCAGATCGCCGACGCGCGCGAGGCGATCACGACCTCGCCCGGACCCGGATCGGGGGCGGGCACCTCCTGAAGCTCCATCCGGCCGGGCCCGAGGTACACCAGCGCCCTCACCGACGCGCTCCCAGCACGAAGGGGTGCTCCCGCGGCGGCACGAACACCGGCACGCCGGGGTGATCGCGGTCGACGCTGTCGACCAGGTGTGCCGGGTAGCCGCGGTTCCGCGCGAACAGGTCGTAGTGCATCGGGATCAGCAGGTCGAACGCGGCCTCGCTCGCGAGCCAGGCCGCCTCGCGCTCGGACAGGTTGCCCACGATGCCGCGCGCCTCGCGCTCGGGGTCCCGCCCGTTGATGGGCAGCATGCCGACATCGATCGCCATCCCCCGCAACGTCGCCTCCATCCCCTCGAAATGGATCGTGTCGCCGGCGTGGTAGAGGCGCACGCCGCCGGCGTCGAGCACGAAACCCAGGAACCGCGTGAGTCCGCCGGAGAGTTCCTTCCCGAAGCCGTACGCGTCGTCCATGGTGACGCCGTGCATCGCGGGAACCGGCCGGATCCGCAGGCCCGCGAGCTCGATGTCATCGCCGGGCTGCACGCCGACGACGCGGTCGGCTGCGACGCCGGCCTCCGTCACCATGTCGGCGATCGGCGACGGCACCACGAACACCGCGTCCGGCGAGGCCGTGGCGATGGCCGGAGCGCTCGTGGCGTCGAAGTGATCGACGTGCTCGTGCGTGCACAGAACCAGGTCCACGCCCTGGGCTCGCGCGGGCGGGAGCGCGCTCTCGTACAGCCGGCCGTCCCACGCAGAGAGGAACGGGTCGATCAGAGCGGTGGTCGCGCCCGTGCGCACGACGAACCCGGCCTGGCCGAGCCAGTTGAGGCCCACGCCGCGCTCGGGGAGCGGCAGCTCTCGAAGCGTCTCGATCGGCGTCGCCGGCACCGTCACATCACCGCCAGCTGGCCGCCGTCGATCACGAGCGCCTCGCCGTGCACGAACGATGCCTCGTCCGACGCCAGGAACGCGTACGCTGCCGCGACCTCCTCCGCGCGCCCGGCGCGGCCGAGGGGGATCCGCTCGCGCGCGTAGGCCGCCCGCTCCTCCGGCGTCGCGAGCCGGTCGTTCAGCGGGGTATCGATGAATCCCGGGCACACGCAATTCACCCGGATGCCGAGCGGTCCGAGTTCCACCGCCATCGTGCGCGTGAGTTGCAGGACGCCGCCCTTCGAGGCGTTGTAGTGCGCGAAGTCCGGCTCACCGCCCAGGGCGTTCGTCGAGGCCATGTTCACGATCACGCCGCTCGCGGGCTCGCGCGCGAGCATCGCGCGGGCCGCCGACTGCGCGACCAGGAACATGCCACGCAGGTTCACGGCGAGCGTTCGGTCCCAGGCCTCGGGTGTCATGTCCAGGAACGTGTCCTTCGTCGCGATGCCCGCGTTGTTGATCAGGACCTCGATGCGGCCGAAGGCGTCCCGGGCACCGGCGACCAGCACGGCGA
>JALYMB010000236.1 GCA_030773935.1 Actinomycetota bacterium
CGGTTGCACTACGCCACGTACTCCACTGAGTGGTCCGCCGAGTTCGCGCCGGAGCTGAACCGGTTCGACGTCTTCCGTCCCGGCACGCCCCCGGTGACCCCCGTCGAGGAGATGAGCATCCACCTGGAGCTCGATCCGGAGCTGCTGGAGCTGAAGCTGCGTGCGATCGAGGAGCACGTGAGCCAGGTCGAGGCCATGGTGGTGGCCTTCGGGGAGGACTTCTTCCGCCGGGCGATGCGCGAGGAGTGTTTCCGTCTGGGTGCGGAGAAGGAAGGCCGATGACCGAACGGCCGGAGCCCCGACGGGACCTGGACTGGGACTCGGGGCGGGCGCGAGCGTTCACCGATCGAACCGCGGACCTCTACGAGGAGCTCCTGGAGCGACTGCGTGATCTGCCGGTGACCAACCGCGTCACCGCCGGCGACGTCCGCGACGCGCTGGCGATCGAGATCCCCGACGAACCGACGCCCGACGACGAGCTCTTCGCCTACCTGCACGACATGGTCTTCCACCGATCTATGTATCCGGGCCATCCCCGGTTCATGGCGTACGTGAGCGGCGCCGGCACGGTGCCCGGCGCGGCGGCGGACCTGCTGGCGGCCGGTCTCAACATGAACGTGGGCGGCTGGCTGCTGTCTCCCTCGGCATCGGAGATCGAGCGGCACCTCACCGCCACGTTCTCGCGCTGGTTCGGCATGCCGGCCGAGGCCGGGGGGATCCTGGTGTCCGGCGGCGCCATCGCGACCTTCGTGGCGTTGAAGGTTGCGCGCGACCGTCATGCCGGGTGGGATGTGCGCGGCGAGGGCCTGGCCGGCCATACGCAGCTCGCGATCTACCTCTCGACCGAGACCCACGTGGTGAGCGCCCGGGGCGCAGACATGCTGGGGATCGGGACCGATTCGGTGCGCTGGATCCCCGTCGACGAGCGCTACCGGATCCGCACAGACGCGCTGCGTGAGGCCATACGAGGGGATCGCGAAGCCGGGATCCGGCCCGTCGCGGTCGTTGGATCGGCCGGAACGGTGGCCACGGGCGCGGTCGATCCCCTCGAGACCCTCGCCGACCTCTGCGACGAGGAAGGGCTGTGGTTCCACGTCGATGCCGCCTACGGAGGCCCCGCGGCCTTCACCGAGGATCTGGCGCCCCTGTTCGCGGGGATCGAGCGAGCCGACTCGATCGCCTTCGATCCGCACAAGTGGCTGTACACCCCCCTTTCGGGCGGATGCGTCCTGGTGCGGGATCTGCAGTTCCTGTCCGACTCGTTCGCCGTGACCGCCACGTACGTGCGGCAGGACAAGGAGCGCACGGGCCGGGGTATCGACGGCGGGAACCTAGGACCCCAGTTCAGCCGCGGGAACCAGTCCCTGAAGGTGTGGGTGTCGCTGCTGGCGCACGGACGCCGCGCGTACACGGAGAGGATCTCTCACGACGCGGCGCTCGCGAGGTACCTGGGCGCCCGAGCGGAGGAGCGGCCGGACTTCGAGCTCGCCACGCCCGTGGGGCTGTCCATCTGCTGCTTCCGCTACGTGCCGCCGGATCTGCCGGCGGGACCCGATCGGGAGCCATACCTGTCACTCCTGAACGAGCGCCTGATGACGGAGTCGCAGATCGACGGCCGCACCTTCTTTTCCAACGCCGTGCTGGACGGCCGGTTCGTGCTGCGCGCGTGCATCGTGAACTTCCGGACGGAGGCCGAGGATCTGGACGTCACGCTCGACGTGGCCGCGGAGATCGGCGCACGTCTGGACGCGGAGTTGCGCCCCTCGACGCTCGGGGGATCCTCGTGAGCGAGCCGGTCCTGGGGCTCCTTGGCTCCGGCGAGTTCGAGCCGTGGTCGGGCGAGGGACCGGTGGCTGCTCGACCGCTCGCGGCCAGGGGACGACCGCGTCCTGGTGCTCCCCACGGCCTCGGCCCCCGAAGGAGAGGACGTGTTCGGGCGCTGGGCGTCGATGGGGCTCGCCCACTACGCCGAGCTCGGGATCGCCGCGGAGGTCGTCCAGATCCGCACGCGCGAGGACGCCGAGGACCCCGCACACGTGGAGCGACTCGCCACGGCCTCCATGGTCTTCTTCTCCGGTGGGAACCCCGCGTATCTGTCGGCGACGCTCGCCGGCACCGCGTTCTGGGCGGCGCTCCGCGCGGGGATCGACGAGGGCCTCGCATACGGTGGCTGCAGCGCGGGCGTGGCGTGTCTGGGTGATCGAGCGATCGACACCGCTGCCGGTCGCTTCGAGCCGGACGCGTGGAAGCCCGGCCTCGGCTTGTTCCGCGGGGTGTGGTTCAGCCCGCACTGGGATGCCCTGGACGTCTACGTGCCGGGGTTGACCGGCTTCATCGAGGCTTCAGTGCCGCCAGGGCACGTCCTGGTGGCCATCGACGAACACACCGCCATCCTCGGCAACGGCCGGGATTGGGAGGTGGTGGGTTCCGCGGCAGCGCATGTCCGTAACGGCGAGGCTTGGACCCATCATCCCTCGGGCTCACGGTTCACGCTCACCCTGCGGACGGAGTAGAAACTGGCAGATGCTTCTCGAGATCGGAGGAGACGACCATGACGTCGATGTTCCACGACGGGAGCCGGACTCTGCAGGACCGGTTCGACACTCGGCGACTAGCTGATCGGATCGACGAGTACCTCAGGCACGACACCATCGCTCCCAACGACGCTGCGTTCATCTCCGAGCGGGACATGTTCTTCCTTGCTACAGCGGACGAGGACGGTCGGCCCAACGTCTCGTACAAGGGAGGAGCGCCTGGCTTCGTGCACGTTGTCGACGAGCGAACGCTCGCGTTCCCCAGCTACAACGGAAACGGGATGTACCTATCCGCGGGCAACGTGCTGCGGAACCCCGCGGTCGGCATGCTGTTCATCGACTTCGTGAAGGGACACCGCCTGCGGTTGAACGGCGACGCCTCGATCGACCTCGAGGACCGGCTGATCACCGGTTGGCCCGAGGCCCAGTTCGTTGTCCGTGTTCGCGCCCGCGAGGTGTTCCCGAACTGTCCCCGCTACATCCATCGCATGGCGCCGGTCGAGATGTCGGTGTTTGTGCCGCAGGACGGGTGTGAGACGCCTGTCCCAAACTGGAAGCGCTCGGACTGGGCCCGCGACGTCCTCGCCGCCGACGACCCGGCCCGCGACCCCAACGCCACCGTCGTCTGAGAGGAGTGCCCGTGGAGCCGATCACCGTTGCGGCCGTGCAGGCCACCCCCGTCTTCCTGGACCGGGACGCCACCGTGGACCGGTGCGTGGCGCTGGTGAAGGAGGCCGCCGCCGCGGGCGCGCGACTCATGGTGTTCCCCGAGACCTTCGTGCCCACCTACCCCGACTGGGTGTGGCGGGTTGCGGCCTGGGACGGGCCCGCGCAGGAACTGTTCGGCAGACTGCGCGAACAGGCGGTGGAGGTGCCCGGCAAGGCCACGCAGGTGCTCGGCGCGGCCGCGAAGCGCGCCAAGTCGTACGTCTCCGTCGGTGTGAACGAGCTGGACGGCAGCACGTTGTTCAACACCCAGCTGATGTTCGCGCCGGATGGCTCGCTGATCGGCCGCCATCGCAAACTGATGCCCACCGGCGGCGAGCGCTTGGTCTGGGGGATGGGCGACGGTTCCACCCTGGAGGTCCACGACACCCCGTACGGGCGCATCGGGGGGCTGATCTGCTGGGAGAACTACATGCCCCTGGCGCGCTACGCGATGTATGCGAAGGGCGTCGACATCTGGACGGCGCCGACATGGGACAACGGGGACAACTGGGTCGCAACGCTGCGGCACATCGCGCGTGAAGGACGCGTCTACGTGATCGGTGTCAGCACGCTGCTTCGCGGCTCCGACGTTCCGCAGGACGTGCCCGGTCGAGACCTGTGGGGCGGCGAGGACGACTGGTGCAACGACGGCCATTCCGCGATCGTCGATCCCGACGGCGGGATCCTCGCGGGCCCCCTGGTAGGGGAGGAGGGCATCCTCTATGCCGAGGTGAGCGCCGACCATGCGCGGGCGGAGCGCCATAAGTTCGACCCGGTCGGTCACTACGCGCGTCCCGACGTCTTCCGCCTGAGCGTCGACGAGCAGGCTCGCCCGCCCGTGGCCGAGCGGTAGCATCCTGGGTCGAACCCGGGAGGCCCCGATGCCCGCTGCGCCACTGACCCGAACGAGCCCGATCGCCGACCGCGCGCCGGTGATCGTCACCCGCCTCACGGAGGCGTATCCGGAGGCCACCCTCGCGCTGCGCGCGTCCAACCCCCTGGAGATGCTCGTCGCAACGATCCTGTCTGCGCAGTGCACCGACGAACGGGTCAACAAGGTGACCGAGACGCTCTTCCAGAAGTACCGCACGCCGCAGGACTACCTCGACGTCCCGGCGGAGGAGTTCTCGAACGAAATCAGGTCCACGGGGTTCTTCAATCAGAAGACGAAGTCCATCCGTGGCGCCTGCCAGCGGATCGTGGACGTCTACGGAGGCCGCGTGCCCGGCACGATGGAGGAGCTGCTCACGCTCCCGGGCGTCGCCCGCAAGACCGCCAACATCGTCCTTGGCAACAGTTTCGGCACGGTCGTCGGGATCGCCGTGGACACCCACGTGCGTCGCGTCTCGCAACGGCTGGGGTTCACCGCGAACGAGGATCCGGACAAGATCGAACAGGACCTGATGGCCGTGATCCCTCAAGACCAGTGGTTCTCGTTCACGTACCGGCTGATCGATCACGGCCGGGCCATCTGCGTGGCCCGAACGCCGAGGTGCGAGGTCTGTCCGGTGAGCGAGCTATGCCCGTCGAGCCGGGTGTGAGCGGGGGTCGCTGAGCGATGGCTGACCGCCGTTTCAGCGACCGTGCGTTCCCATTGGTCGTTGCTCACCGCGGGGCTTCGGCCGACGAGCCGGAGAACACGATGCAGGCGTTCGACGCGGCCGTGGCGGCGGGCGCCGACGCCGTGGAGTTCGACGTCCGGATGAGCGCGGACAGCCACGCGGTGGTGCTCCACGATCCGGAGGTTGATCGGACCACCGATGGTCAGGGCCTGGTGCGCGACCTCACCTTGGAGGAACTGAAGCGGTTGCGGATCCGGGGCGGCTCGCGGGAGAAGGTGGAGATCCCGACGCTGGCCGAGACGCTGGCCTTGCTGTCGGGCCGGGTCGCGATCGATGTCGAGATCAAGAACCTGCCCGGCGAGCCCGACCACCAGCCGGACGACGAGGCGGCGGTCGAGGCCACGCTCCGGGCCTTGGAGGGATCGGGCTTCGTCGGTGCCGTGCTGATCTCCAGCTTCAATCCCAGGTCGATCGCCCGATCGCGGGCCCTGGCGCCCGAGGTGCCCACCGGCCTCCTCGCCGTGGGGGCGATGCCGCTCGAGGACGCCCTGGGTCTGGCCGCCGGGGGCGGGCACGGCTGGGTGCTGCCCGCGGCCTCGACGGTCATTGCGGCCGGGGAGCAGATCGTGGCCCGCGCGGGATCGGCCGGGCTGCGCCTCGGCACCTGGATCGTGGACGATCCAGTGACGGCGGGGAAGCTGGCGACGTGGGGCCTGGACGCGATCGCCACCAACGACCCGCGGACGATCGTGCCGGCGGTCGCCGCGGCCCGTTCGAGATGATCCTGCGCCGCAGGCGCCTTCCTCCGGCACTGCAACCGGCGTTCGACGCGTTCGTCGGCGTCGTCGGTGATGTGGAGCGCGCGAAGGCGGCCCTGACCGCGTCGGTCCCCAGCACCCGGTTCGCGGGACGACCGCTCCTGGAGAGCCTCCTGGAGTTCGAGGAGGCGCTGGGTGCGGCGGAGGCGGGGATGCAGGGATGGCGTCGACCGGAGGTGGAGGACGCATGGCGCGCGGCGGACGCAGGGCTGCGACAGGCGCGTGACCGTGCGTACAGGCTCCGGACCGAAGGCCCGGACCCGGGCGGCTTCGAGGGCGTGATCGGGCTGATCGGGGATCTGCTGGCGCCGCTCGAGCCGTTCGTGGACGCCCGCGAGGCCTTCCGGCGTCTCCGCCGACCCGGCGCCCCTGCGGGTAGCCTTCCGTCGTCGCCGTCCTGAACGGAGCTGCGTCTGACCCTCAACGATCTCCCGGTGGGCGACCCGGTGCCCGAGGTGCGGGTCGACCCCCCGTTGCGCGTCGCCCTGCAGGGCACCTTCGTCACGCTGGAGCCGATCGATCCCGGCCGGCACGCCGACGGATTGTTCGCGGCGGGCCACGGCTCGCCGGCGGCCGAGTCGCTGTGGACGTACATGCCCTACGGGCCCTTCCCGGATGCCGCCGGGATGCGGGTGTGGCTGGAGACGCTGGCCGACTCGGAGGATCCACTCTTCTTCGCGGTGCTCCGCGACGGCCGGCCGATCGGCATGACGAGCTTCCTCAACGTGGACACGGCGATGCGACGGGTGGAGATGGGGCACATCTGGTACGGGCCGGCGGACCAGAGGACCGAGGCCAACACCGAGTCGTGCCTGCTCATGCTCCGGTGGGCGTTCGAGGCGGGCTACCGGCGGGTGGAGTGGAAATGCGATGCCCTGAACGAGCGATCGCGGGTAGCCGCCGAGCGCATGGGGTTCCGCTTCGAGGGGGTCTTCCGCCGGCACATGATCGTCAAGGGCCGCAACCGCGACACGGCCTGGTTCTCCCTCCTGGACGAGGAGTGGCCGCAGGTGCGGCTCCGCCTGGAGGCCCGGCCCTCCGCCCCCGCATGACCGCGATCGAGCTGCGTGCCCTCGAACGCGAGATCGTCGACTGCCGCGCATGCCCCCGGCTGGTGGCATGGCGCGAGGAGTCGGCGCGGCTGAAAGTGGCCCGCTTCGCCGACCAGGTCTACTGGGGCCGGCCGGTCCCCGGGTTCGGCGATCCCGAGGCCCGGGTGCTGATCCTGGGTCTGGCCCCCGCGGCGCACGGCGGCAACAGGACCGGGCGGATCTTCACGGGCGACCGGTCCGGGGACTTCCTGTTCGCGTCCATGTACCGCACGGGTCTCGCGAACCAACCCGTCTCGGTCTCCCGCGACGACGGCCTGCGCCTGGCGGGGGCGTGGGTGACGGCCGTGAACCGCTGCGCGCCACCCGGCAACAGACCGACGCCGCAGGAGCGAGAGACCTGTCTGCCCTTCCTG